>CANJMY010000004.1 GCA_947475315.1 Pseudomonadota bacterium
ACGCGCGCGGTGGCGCAGCACACGGAGGGCACGGCGCAGCGCGCCGAGCCGGTGCGGCAAGAGGCGTCCGCGCCCAAGCCGGAGCCGGCGTCGTCGCGTCCCGCCACCTACACGGTGCGCTCGGGTGACTCGCTCGGCAGCATCGCGGATCGCTTCGACATGTCGCTGGCCGAGATCCAGGCGCTCAATGACATCCGCGATCCGTCGCGCATCGCCGCGGGCCAGGTGCTCAAGGTGGGCGGGCAGGCGTCGGGTGGCTCGTCTTCGTCTTCGTCCTCGTCGGCCGCCGCGCCCGCCGCGCAGACCTACACGGTGCGCTCCGGCGACTCGCTGTCGGCGATCGCCACACGCTATGGCGTGACGGTCTCGGACCTGCAGTCGTGGAACGGCATCCGCAACCCGTCCGACCTGCGCGCCGGTCAGACGCTCAAGATCCGTGGTGGCTCGTCTCGTGGATCGACGACGTCTTCGTCCTCCTCGGGCGACAGCGTGATCACCTACACGGTGCGCAGCGGTGACAGCCTGGGCATCATCGCCGAGCGCTACCACGTGTCGGTCGATCAGCTCCGGTCGTGGAACGGCATCCGCGGCAGCTCGATCTTTGCGGGCGACCGGATCAAGATCCACGTGAAGAAGTAGCCGTGCTCCCCGTCGACGAGGCCGTCAGCCGTGTGCTGACCACGGTCCGCGCGGTGGGGGTGGAGACGGTGGACGTGGCGTCGGCGCTCGGTCGCGTGCTCGCGCGCGACGTGGTGTCGTCGGTGGACGTGCCGCCCTGGGACACGAGCGCGATGGACGGGTACGCGGTGCGCGCGGCGGACGCGGCGCCCGGCGCGAGCCTGACGCTGCAGCCGCCGATCGCCGCGGGGCGGCTGGCGACGGTGGCGGTCGCGGCGGGGTTGGCGGCGCCGATCGCCACGGGCGCGCCGATGCCCGACGGCGCGGACGCGGTGGTGATCGTGGAGGACACGGACGCCGCGCGGACGGGCGAGGTGTCGCTGCGCGCGGGGGCGGAGCCCGGCGCGTGGGTGCGGCGACGCGGCGCGGATCTGCGCACAGGCCAGACGGTGCTGACGGCGGGCGCGACGCTGAACGCGGCGCAGCTTGGGCTGCTTGGCAGCATCGGTCTGACGAAGGTCGCGGTCGCGCGGCGCGCGCGGGTGGCGATCCTGATCACGGGTGACGAGGTCGCGAAGCCGGGCGACGCGCGCACGCCGGGCCAGCTCTGGTCGTCCAACCACCTTGTGCTCGCGGGGCTGGTGGAGGCGGCGGGCGCAGTGGTGGCCGAGGTCGGTTTCGTCGGCGACGACCTGGAGGCTACGGTGTCCGCGCTGCGCTCGATCGGCGACGTGGACGTGGTGCTGACGACGGGCGGCGTGAGCGTCGGCGCGCGCGATGTCACCCGCGATGCGCTTGAGCGGGTCGGCGTGTCGCGCGAGTTCTACAAGGTCCGTATGCAGCCGGGAAAGCCGCTGGCCTTCGGGCTTTGGTCGCGCCCGTCGGGCGAGGTCGCCGTGTTCGGCCTGCCCGGCAACCCCGTGTCGTGCGCGGTCGTGTTCGTAACGATGGTGCGGCCCTGGCTCCGCGCGGCGATGGGGGCGGCCCGACCGCACCTGCCGATCGTGTTCGCCACTGCCGGTGAGGCGCTGCGCTCGGGGCCGGGGCGCGCGCGCTTTGAGCGCGTTCGGCTGACCGACGGCCCGACGGGCCGGGTCGCGTGGGCGACGGGCGACCGGAGCAGCGGCGTGCTGTCGTCGCTCGCGCGGGCGGACGGGCTGATGGTGCTCGGGCCAGACACGCCGGGGCCGCAGCCCGGTGAACCCGTGCGGGTGCTGCTGCTGGCGGGCGAGGCGGAGCGAGTCGACTACGGCTGGTAGTCCCGGGCGTGCCCCGACCGGGCGCGCGAAGCGCGACACCGACATGGCGCGGCGCGCCGCGACACCGACGACCCGAAGCCTATGACGCGTTCTCCGCGCTGACCTCGGCCTTGAGGCGGGCAAGATCGTCCTGCGTCACGCGCTGGTAGGCGGCGGGCGCGCGCAGCATGAACCAGCCGCCCGGCAGTGACAGCGGCAGCTTCTCGATCCAGAAGCCCAAGTGACCGATCAAGAAGGCCTTGGCGGCGGTGGTCTTGCCGTGCAGCAGCGTGACGAACACCAGCTCGCGGACACCCTCACCGCTGGCGGACGGCGCCAGGAACGTGCCGAGCGTCATCACCGCGCTCGCGTAGAGGATCTGCATGGTGCTGGCGCCCTTCACGTCGAGCGCCATCGCGTTGCCGAAGTACATGAACATCGTCGTCACCTGCCCGAACACGGCGCACGCGAGCGCGATGAGCAGCGCGCGGCGGTTGGAAGAGTAGGCGGTCGCGCTGTCGATGGCGCTGGTGAAGAAGCTCTTGAACTTCGCGTTGGGGATGAAGCGCACTAGGCCGTGGAACATGGCCGGGCGCATCAGGAGCAGCAGGCCGAACACGATCGCCGCGGCGATCGGCACGGCGAGCGCCTTCATCACGTCGGCCAGGTCCTTCCCGTCCAGGCCGGCGAACGGCATGAACGCCAGGATGACGGTGAGCAGGCCGACCAGCCCGATCACGCGCTCCACGGCGATGGCGGTGGTGCACTCGACCGGCTTGCGGGTGGCGCGGATGGTGTCGTACAGGCGCCAGCCGTCCAGGCCCATGGTCGACGGGGTGACGATGCCCCAGTACCGGCCGACGAAATAGCTGGCGGTCAGCCAGCCGAACTTGAGCTCGACGCCCTGACCGGCCAGCAGCACCTGCCAGCGCAGGATGTTGGCGAAGATGCCGGCGAGCTTGATGCCGATCGCGAACAGGAACCACGGCAGGAAGATGGCGAGGTCGATCGAGCGGATCTCGTTCCACAGGTCGCGCATGTCCATCGGCACGAGCTGGAAGCCCTGCTTGAGCACGTAGACGGTGTCGTCCGTGGTGGCCGAGAGCGCGACCTGATCGGAGGTAGGCGAGGGAAGGACTTGCTCGAACACGTCGTTCGTGCAGTGACGGAGTGCCTTGAGCTTCACCACGTCGCCCGCCGTCGTCTTGACGAACACGGTGTTCTCGGCCGCGGTCTTGCACAGGGCGTCGAACGCGAGCGGCTTGGTCGGATCAGGCAGGGCGGCGCCGGTGACCTTGGCCTTGAGCTTGCCGAGGAAGCCGGGCATGTCCGGGTTGGCCTGGAACAGCGCGCTGCCGTCGGTCAGCGCGGCCTTGGAGACGGGCACGGGTCCGCCGCCGAACTCGGCGAAGATCGCCACGAAGATCGCGATGGTGGCGAGCGCCTTGAGCAGGGACTTGAGGCGCGGGTCGAGCTTCATTCGGGTCCTCGGCGTGACGGGCGCGGAGTACCCCGCACGGGGGCGGGCGGCACTTCGCGTGACGGGTCAGAACACGGGGCCCCAGGTCACGGAGACGGTGACCGGTGGGGCGTGGGCAGGCATGTCGAAGCCTTCATGCCACAGCGGCACGCCGATCGTCAGCAGCGCAGCGCCCGGCGCGATGCCGAGGTTGTCGACGACCACACCCAGCCCGAACGCGGCGCCGACCGCCGCCACCGGGACCGACTGCGCGTCGCCCACGCCGACGTCGACGCCGCCGATCAGGTGCAGGTCGCGCACGTAGAGTACGCCGAGCGGCCACGACCCCTGACGCATGGGGGCGGTGCGCAGCTCCAGGTTGGTCACCACCTGGGTCGTGGTCTGGACGGCGTCGTCGGGGAACGCGCGGACGCCGGTGTCGCCGCCGAACGCGAGCCGCTCGTGGGGCAGGTCGCTGTGGGCCCAGCCGCCGGCCACGCGCGCGGCCAGGACGAAGCGGGGCGCGAGCGAGATGGCGCCGGCGGCCTCAGCGACGGTCCGCACGTAGCTGGCGTGCGTCTCCGGCAGGCCGCCCGCGTAGACGGCGGCGGTGGTGCGGATTCCGCGGGTGGGGAACAGGCTGGTGTCGTGGGTGTCGTAGGCCCAGGCGAGCACGCCGCCGACCGACGCGTGCGCGCCGTTGGCGTCCGCGAAGTTCGCGTTGAGCCAGGCGCCCTCGGCGCCCAAGGTCAGGCTGTGCGCGCGCTCGGTGGGGCGGGTGAGGGGGCCCAGGTAGTGCGTCCAGCCAAAGCGTCCCTCCAACCAGGATCGGGAGTTGGTGATCGCCCACAGGCGGAAGCGGTTGTGGGTGTCGGCCTGGCCGCGGGCGGTGAGGACCGCAAACGCCGACGCCGTGCCCTCCGCCGCGTTGATCGCGGAGATCTGGCCGTTGAGGGTCCAGCGAACGGGGATCGGGCGCACGTCGCCCTCCCGCGAGGTCTGGCCGACGTGCCGCTGCGGATCCAGGCGGAGGCGGTGCAAGCCAGGGTCGAGGGGGAGCTCGAAGCGTGCCTCCCCGCGGGGGGCGAGCAGCTGTCGCGGCGCCCCGTCGACGGACAGGACGATCGCCTCGGGGGGCGCGTCCGCGGGGGCCGCGCGCGTCACGACGACCGAGTCCGGTCGCCGGTCCAAGGTCCAGTCCTGCGCGGGGTAGGCCACGCCCCAGGCGTTCACCCGCACCCCGTCAAAGCCGACGTGGTCGAGCGCGCGGCGCAGCGTCCAGCCCAGCGCGAGCGCGTCGGCCAGCCTAGGCACGGCGTCGGGCCCGGCCTCGTCGCCGACCTGCGCGGTGACCCAGGTGCCGGACACGGCGGGGGCAAAGCGCGCGGCCAGGTCGTCGCCCAGGCCATCCGTCGGCACGACGCGGTGGAGCAGCTCGTCCTGAAAGGCCATGTCGCGGTTGTACAGGGCGGTGTCGACCGCCGGGATCCACTTGAGGATCCCCAGCCAGTTCACGGAGAGCCGCCGCCGTTCGCGCGCGCCTGCGACCGAGGCCATCGCGGCGCCCGCCACGTCGCGGGTGAGCGGGTCGGGGGCGCCCTGCCAGGAGGTCACCACCCCTTGGACCAGCGGGCGGTCGTGCAGGTGAACGAACCACGGGAACACGCGCCCCAGGCGGTCCGACACGTAGGCGAGCTGCGCGCCGGGGCGGGCCAGATCACGCCGAAGCGGGGCCTCGACCGCCACGCCCGACCAAGTCCGCCCGTCCACGCGCGCCAGCGGGAGCGCGCGGTTGAAGGCCCGCACCAGCCCACGCCGCGGCTTGCGGGGCGTCAGCAGGGTCGTCGACCAGTCGCCACCGCCCAACGAGGTGAGCACGCCGTTCGGGATGGCGGCGAGGCTGACGCGCTCGGCGTCGCCGGTCCAGCGCAGCGTGCCCTCGCCGGTCACGTTGCCCAGCGCGCCGACCACGCCGTCCGGGAGGGTCAGCTTGACGTCCCAGGTGACCGTCGGCAGGCGCCCGTCGACCAAGGGGATGGGGTACCACGCGCCGTTGGCGAACAGGCCGTGTCGAGACGAGCCCAGGTCGCTCCACCGGTCGGGCAGCACGGCCTCAAACGCGATCACGTCGCCGGTGCGCTGAAAGCTGACGCCGCCGCGGTTGGGGCGGCCGGGGAAAGTCCGCGCGACGTCCGTGGGGTCGTCGGGGATCGGCAGGTCGATCAGCGCGTCGACCCAGGTGGCGTCGTCCAGATCGGACACCTTGAGGGTGCCGCGGACCACGCGCAGGCCCGGGTCGACGACCGCGTCCAGGTCCACGTGCGGCGAGGCAAACGCGGTCGCGCACCACGCGACCCACGCGAACGCCACGGTCAGTACGTGTAGCCGATCGCGGCGGCGACGCTGGGCACGGCTTTCAGCGAGTAGGAGCCGCTGAGGCGGATGACGAGGTGCGCCGCGCGGATCTGCAGGCCGCCCGAGAAGCGAGGCATCAAGATGGACTTGCTGTTGGTGGTGGGGTCACCGCCGCGCTTGCCGTAGGTCACCGCGCCGATGGTGGCGATGGTGTCCGCGTCGAGCGTGGGCGTGGCCGTCACCAGCTGCAGCGAGGCGTCCGCGAAGGGGGACACCTCGACCGCGCGCAGGCGATCCTTGCCGCCGGGGCGGAACGAGCCGCCCAGCGTCAGGCCCGCGTCGAACACGCCGAGCTCCAGCTCGTCGTTGCCGATGTAGCCGGTGTACCCGACGTGCAGGCCCAGGTCCGGCCACGGCTCAAAGTTCTCGAGCAGGCCCGCGTGCACGAAGCCTCCGAAGATGCCCTGGCGCGTGTTGCCGATCCAGCGCGCGGTGGCGCCAACCTCGACCGACAGCGGCAAGCCCTTGCGCAGGCTGAAGCCCGGCGCGAAGAAGACCTTGGACGGGCTCTCGTCCGGCGTGACGCGCTCCCAGGTGGAGGCCGTGCCGTCGTTGTTCTTGGTGTCGATGAACGCGATGTTGGACTCGGCCACCATCTCAAAGCCGCTGGCGCCGAGCGTGCGCGCGGGGAGCAGCGTGGAGCTGTCGATGCTGGCGCCGAGCTCGCGGATCATGCGGGCGTAGGCCTCACCCAGCAGCGCTGAGTCGACGACGCGGACGCCGCCCTGATCCGTCATGCTGGACGGCGTGACGTCCTCCGGGAAGCCCGCGTGGGCGACCGCAGGGAGGGCGAGAGCGATGAAGCAAGCAAACCTGGCGCGCATGGACCGTCCGACGCTTCCGCTAGACTAGCGCGTCCTGACGCCAACCGACAATGCCCACGCGGCCCTATCGGTGGCAAGCGGTTAGCCGTGCGGCTTGCTCCGGGCCCAGGCCCCGTGGAGACTGCATGTCCGACGTTGATCCGCTGCACCTGCTTGAGCCCGCTGCCACCAAGGTCCGCGACCCTGTCTCTGGGCGGAGCGTGTGGCTCGCGGGCGTGGTGCGAAACGGGCGAATGGACGGCGACGTGTTGCACTACGACCTGTTCTTCCGTCCCGAGCACGCGCCCGACGACCGCCGCGCCATCGCCGAGGCGATGACCGCAAACCTGCGCGGGAACGGCTTCATGGGCGAGATCCAGACCCGGACGATGGAGCTTGGGCCAGCCACGCTCAAGCAGCAGTCGGGCCCCGGTGATGCGGTCAAGGGAATGTCTGGACCTGGGATGGCGCCGCACGGTGGCCCGGTCGCGCGCAAGCCCATCCCCGGCGTGACCCACGTGATCGCTGTCGCGTCGGGCAAGGGCGGCGTCGGCAAGTCGACGATCGCCACCAACCTCGCGGTCGGTCTGCGCCTCGAAGGCCACACGGTCGGCCTGCTCGACGCCGACGTGTACGGGCCTAGCCTGCCCACCATGATGAACGTGTTCTCGCGCCCGCTGGTGGACGACGAGAAGCTGATCGTCCCGCCGGTGGCCTATGGCGTAAAGTGCCTGTCCACTGGGCTGGTCGTGGACGCGGGTGAGGCGATCATCTGGCGCGGCCCGATGGTGATGGACCTGGTCCGCAAGTTCCTCCAGACGGTCGCCTGGGGCCCGCTCGACGTGCTGATCGTCGACCTGCCGCCCGGCACCGGCGACGCGCAGCTCACGCTCATCCAGGCGATCGATCTTGCGGGCGCGGTGATCGTGACCACGCCGCAGGAGGTCGCGCTGGCCGACGCCCGCCGCGGCATCGAGATGTTCCGCAAGCTCGGCGTGCCGCTGCTGGGCCTGGTCGAGAACATGGCCTACTATCCGCTGCCCGACGGCACCCGGGACTACGTGTTCGGCCGCGACGGCGGCAAGCGCACCGCCGAGAAGTACGAGACCGAGCTGCTGGCCGAGCTGCCGCTGCGCACGTCGATCCGCCACGCGAGCGACGCCGGCCTGCCCGCGGTGCTCGGCGACGACGACGTCGCCGCGAACCTTCGCGCGCTCGCGCGTCGAGTGGCCGCCAAGATCGGTCTGCCGGCCTCCGCGTGACGCTCCCCGCGCCGTTGCCCGGGGCCCAGCTCCGCGACGACGGACCGCTGCTCGACCGCTTTGGTCGGGCGCACACGTACCTGCGCGTCAGCGTGACCGACCGCTGCAACTTCCGGTGCACCTACTGCCTGCCGGAGGACGGGCTCACCTGGAAGCCCCGCGACACGCTGCTCACGTTTGAGGAGATCGCGCGGCTGGCGTCGGTGTTCCACGGGCTGGGCGTGCGTCGCGTGCGCCTGACCGGCGGCGAGCCGCTGCTGCGCTCCGACCTGCACATGCTCGTTCGGTTGCTGGCCGATCTTGGCTTTGACGATCTGTCGCTGACCACCAACGGGCACCGGCTGGTGGAGGACGCGCCGCGACTTGCGGCGGCGGGCCTGAGGCGCGTGAACGTGTCGTGCGACGCGATCGATCCCGTCGTGTTCTCGCGCATGACGCGGGGCGGCGACGTGCGGCGCGTGCTCCAGGGCATCGACGCGGCGCGGGCGGCGGGCCTCACGCCGATCAAGGTCAATGCGGTCATGGTGGAGGGCGAGAACGACGACGCCCCGCTCGCGCTGCTCGAGCACTTCGCGCCGCACGCCGCGGACACGATCGTGCGGTTCATCGAGTCGATGCCCTTTGAGCGCGCCGCTCGCCCGGCGCTCCCGGGAAGCCGGGTGCGCGCGCTCCTGGCGACCCGCTACCACCTGGAGCCGATCGGGGGCGGTGACGGCGGCCCCGCGGTCGACTGGCGCGTCGCGGAGACCGGTCAGCGGGTGGGGTTTGTCTCGCCGATGACCGAGCACTTCTGCGAGCGCTGCAATCGCTTGCGGCTGGAGGCCGACGGCCACCTCCGCACCTGCCTCTCACGCGACGAGACCCCGCCGCTGCGTGAGCTGCTGCGGGCGAACGCGAGCGACGACGCGCTGGCGCGCGCGATCCGCGGGATGGTCTGGGGCAAGGTCGCCGGGCACGAGGCGCACCTGGGCACCGCGTTCGAAGGCGTGATGACGAGGATCGGCGGCTAGAGCGCCGACCGAACGCCGGTCAGGGAGTCCAGCCGCCGCCGCCACCGCCACCGCCACCGCCACCGCCACCGCCCCAACCGCCGCCGCCGCCGCCGCCGCCGCCGCCCCAACCGCCGCCGCCCCAGGTGCTGGTGTCAGGCGTCCAGCCACCCCAGCCGCCCTGGGTGTCGAGGGCTGCCGTGTCGCCCGTGTGTGCCGTGTCGCCCGTGTGTGCCGTGTCCCCGGTGTGTGCCGTGTCGGTCGCCGTGTCGGTGACCCCGCCCGGTCCGCCGCCCGGACCGCCGCCACCGGGGCCGCCCCCCGGGCCGCCACCACCCGAACCGCCGCCGCCCGGACCGCCGCCCGCGCCGCCCACGCCCGTGTCGGTGTCGACGACGTCCGTGTCCGCCACGACGACGTCCGTGTCCGCGACGTCCGAGTCAGACGCGATGTCCGTGTCGGCGGCGATGTCCGTGTCGGCGGCGATGTCCGTGTCGGAGGTCGTCGCGCCGTCGTCGTGGGTCGGCGAGTCCGACTCCTTGATCTTGAGCGACCCGACGTCACATGCGACGAAGGTCAGGGCGATCAGGGCGAGGGGAGCAGCGCGCATTCAAGGACCTCAGAGGTGGCGCAATACACCACACACGGTTGCTGCCGTCTACACGCCTTGCGCATAGGTGGCATTCGCGGGCTGGTTTGGGGCGACGAGTCAGCGGGCGTCGGACGTGCCGTCGGCTTCCCAGATCGCCAGATCACCGTCCTCGATCGTGCCAAACCCGCGGCAGAGCTCGCCAGAGAGCCGCGGCGTGCTCGACGAGCTGTGCCGGGTGGGCGCGCGCAGGCCGTCGTTCCACGGCTGACCTTCGGGGCCCTTCTCTTCGTCCGGATGGTACAGGTTCATGTGCAGGATCGCCAAGCCCTGGCTGCTGCTGCGGTGGGCGATCTTGATCGTGCCCTCGGCGTTGACGGAGAGGACGACCCCGATGTGGGTGAGCTCGTCGTCGTTGCGGCCGTTGTTGTTCTTGTCCCAGGTGCGGTCGAAGAACACCAGGTCGCCGCGGGCGGGGCGCTTGCGGTGGTGGACCGTGCCCGCCTCTTCTGCCAACTTCCAGAGGTCGTCGGATCCGCCGTCCATGACGAGGCCGGCGCGGTCGGCGGCGGCGCAGACGAAGCCGCTGCAGTCGCGGCGGAAGCCGCTGGGCGTGTCTCGGCCGAGCAGGTGCTCGGCGGAGTCGGCCATGCGCTCAGCGAACGAGCGACCGTGCCCGCGCTCCGCGTGGGCCACCAGCGTGTCGTCGTCGTGTCGGCCGTCGTCGGATCCATCGACCACCTCGGGGTGATCCAGACGCTGGCTGTACTCGCGAGGGGCGGGCTTGGGTGCCTCGGCGGCGGCAGCGGCCGGGTCCGGCGGGGCCGAAGGCAGGCTTACGACCTGCGCGGGAGGCGCCAGCCGCACCATGTAGGTCGGGCCGGGCATCACGGGGATCCGTGTTGCGCAGGCGACGGCCAGCAGTGCGAAGAGGGCGACTCGCAGAGGTTCTCCAGGAAACGTGTGCGGTCTTTACGCACCAACTCGACAGATCCAACCACATTCGGCGCGTCGGGCCTGTCAGAGTTAATTGACGCGCCCCCCGGTTGACTCCGGGGCACGGAGGTCGACGTGGTGATCCTGGGCGTGGCGGATGGGCCCTCAGCGGCAGCCGCCGTCGTGGTGGACGACGCCTTGGTGGCACTGGCGACCGAGAGCCTGCGGGTGGATCCCACGAGCGTGGACGCGCTCCCTTGGCGGGCCATTGACGATGCCTTGACAATTGCGGGCGTCTCGTTGGATCAGGTTGACGTGGTGGCGGTGGCCGGACGATTCAGTCCCCTGCTGGCTGTACGGCGGCGCCCCTGGCTCTCGGCCCTGGTGGCAGCGCCTTTCTCGCTCGCGATGGACGCGCAGGTGGCCTGGCAGGCCTTCCTTCGGGTCAGTGGATTTGGCGCGGTCGAGGCCGATCGGGCCGCCGAGTGGGTCGAAGGTCGCCTGAACGTGCACGGCATCACGCCCGAGCGCGTGCTGATGGTCGACGCGCACCGCGCGCTGGCTGAGGCCGTCTACCGCTGCGCGAGCGAGGACGACGTGCTGATCGTGGGCCTTCAGCCCATGGGCGACGGGACCGCCACCGCGGTGCACCGCGGCCAGGGCGGCCAGCTCGATCGCCTCTCGACGGATCCAGCGGTGTCGAGCCTGCACACACACCTCGCGAGGGTGACCAGCGCGCTGGGCCTGGGCGGGCCCATCTCACCGCGTCGGCTCGGGGCTCTGGCAGCGCGCGGGACGCCTGATCCCGTGCTCCTGGGGCTGCTCGCCTCGCAGATGTCGTCGGAGGGGACGGCGCTGGCGCGCTGGGCTGGCATGTCGTCGGTGCGGGCGGACGATCCGCTCTACGCGCGCATCCGCAGCCTGTCGCCCGAAGACGCGGCGGCCAGCATCCACCAGAACCTGACGGAGGCGGTGACCTCGCTGGTCCGTCGCCTGATCCGCCTGCACGGCGTGCCCAGGGTGGCGCTCGTCGGCGAGGTGTTCGAGGATCCGCGCATCGTCGCGCGCATCGCAGAGCTGGAAGGCATCACCAAGGTGTTCGCGCTCCCGGCGTCCACGGCGGAGACGCTCGCGATGGGTGCTGCGACCTCGCAGGCGGGCCTGGGCCCGGCCCTGCGCGACCTGCACCTGGGCGCGGACGTGGACGGCGAGTCGGTGGAGCGCGTCTTGGCGGCGTCGGGCCTTTCGGCGGTGCGCACGGCGACGCTCCCGACCCGGTTGGCGGCGGGCGTGGCGGTCGCGCGGGTGCGCGGTCGCGGCGGTCCGGGGCCGCGGGCGCTGGGCGCGCGCTGCGTGCTCGTGCGGGCCGACGACGCGGTGGCGATCGCCCGGGCGCGCAAGGCCCTGCGGATCCCTGAGGACGAAGAGGCGCTGATCATCACCATCCCCACGCCGAACGAGGGCGCGATCGAAGGCTTCGAGGCGCTGCGTCCCACGCTGGCGTCGGGCGCGGTCGCGCCCAAGGTCGACGACGTGTTCAAGCGTCGGTACGCGGCGGTCATCCCGAAGGATGGCCGGGTTTGGATGATGCGGGTCGAGAAGGAGCAGGAGCCGGGCCTGCACTCGGTCGTGCAGGCGCTGGTGCGCGCGAGCGGGTGCGGCGCGGTCGCGGCGCTGCCGCTGCCGGACAACGGCTCGGTGTCGGACGTGGCGGCTCGCCTCGTGGCGGGTGACCTGACGGCAGCGCAGCTCGGGCCGTTCTGGGTGGACGCGGGAGGCCGTCGATGACGCTCGGAGCTCCGGTCGAACGCGCGTCGGCGCCGGTGGACCCGTTCGTACGATGAAGCGCCGACTCCTCACCGAGGTGGCGGTGACCACCGCGGTCGTGCTGGTGGCGATCCGCCTGTGGCTGTCGCTGCTGGGGTCGGGGATCGACGCGCTCGGCGGCCTGCCGGCGATCGTCATCCCGGTGCTGTTCATGTGGGTGCCGGTGTGGGTGATGCGCGCGCAGGGCGATGACCCGGACGCTTTCCCGCTCGCCGTGCCGAGCACCGACGAGCGCGAGGTCTGGGCGCGGTCGCTCGAGGCGTTCGCGCTCACCACCGCCGTGATCACGCCGCCCTTCGTGGCGATCTACGCGTGGTGGTACGGCGACCTGTTCCCGTGGATCTCCAACGAGCTCTGCCATGTGTGGCGCGCGGTCTGCCCGATTTCGCGCCAGGTCCGGCACCTGTCGCCGGACTGGGTCTTTCCGACCGATCCCCTGCGGCTGATCGCCTACCACCTGCTGTTCGTCGCGCCGGGCGAGGAGCTGTTCTACCGAGGCTACGTCCAGAGCCGCTTGGATCAGGTCTGGGCGCCCCGCTGGAAGATCGCCGGCGCCACGCTGGGGCCAGGCTGGCTGGTGACCTGCGGCGTGTTCGCCCTCGGGCACAGCGTCGTCGCGTTCCAGTGGTGGCACTTCGCCATCTTCTTCCCCGCCTTGATCTTCGGGTGGCTTCGCGCGCGGACCGGACACGTCGTCGCGGGCGCGCTCTTCCACGCATGGTGCAACATCCTCGTCGCGTTCCTGGACGTGGCGTGGGGGCTGCAGACTCCGGGTCTGCACGGATAGGGTTTCGCTGGCCAGCGACCTGCCCAACCGGGTAGGGAGGTGGCGCTGGCGTGCTGTTTCTGTTCGGTACGGCGGTCTCTGAGTGGCGCTCCACGGAGAATATCTTGGCGCAGTGCCCGTTTTGTCATGCCCCAGTATCCGAGAGCATCGTCCGCCACGGCGGCACCTGTCCGGCCTGCCTGCATGTCATCCCCGGTGAAGAGGCCCCCACCCACCCGGGTGATGAGGTCATGGCCGAGATCCGCAAGGCGGACGAGGCCCACCAACGGAAGCGCGCGGACAAGCCGCTGAAATTCGGCTTGCCGCTGTTCGTCGTGGCGTTGTTGGGCGTGGGCTACGCGCTCAAGCCCGAGCCGCCGCTCGAGAAGCTTGAGTTCGGCGCCGACGAATTCGGATTCAAGTTCGACGCCGCGGAGTTCAAGGAGGCGGACCCCAACGCCGTCGCGCCGGCGGAGGCACCCGTCGCCAACGCGGGCAAGCCCGGCGGTCAGGCTTCCAAGCCCCGCCCAGGTGGTGGTCTGGCCGGCGCGGGCAACGTGGGCGAAGGCCTTGGCAGCGGCCCGGCCGTCCCGTCTGGCGATCTGTCGCAGGGTGGCTCCGCGGATCCCAGCGCGCCCGTCTCGCACCGGGTCGAGACCGAGCAGGGCAGCGCCGTGCGTGAGGCCGGCGGCCTCGCCGGCGCGGGCTCCGCGTCCGGTTCGTCCGCGCCCAGCAGCCTGGACGTCGCGTTCAACGCGCGCCGCACCGCCGCGGTCCTTGAGTCCCGCGACGACATCCAGGCCGCCATCAAGGACATGCTCCGCGCCCGCGTCCCCCGCCTGAAGCAGTGCTACGAGCGCAGCCTCAAGTCCAACGAGGACCTGCACGGCTCCTGGCGCATGTCGTTCATGCTCGGCAAGGAAGGCGCGGTGCAGGGCGCCACCGCCGAGGGCCAGACGATGCACGACGCCACGTTCGAGTCGTGCCTGGTCAACGAGCTCTCCGCGTGGACCATCCTGGGCCAGCTCAAGCGCGAGTTCGGCCCGGTCGGCTTCCCGGTCCAGTTCGGCGCTGAATAGTCGCTAGAGCGACCGCTGCATGACGACGGCGTCGGTGCCGTCGTCGTAGTAGCCTCGGCGTATGCCCGTCCGCGTCCAGCCCGTCGCCTCGTAGAGCGCGATGGCGCCTGCGTTGTCGACGCGCACCTCCAGCCAGCCGGTGACCACGCCGTGCGCGCGCCACGACGCCTCGACCGCGTCGAGCAGCGCCCGCGCCAGCCCCTGCCGCCGCGCGTCTGGGTGGACGACGATCGTGAAGATCTCGCCCTCGTCGGCCACCTGCGACGCCACGACGTGGCCGACCACGCCGGGCTGATCGGCGACGAAGGCGACGGTGGTGGGCGCGTCGAGCGTGCTGGCCAGCGCGTCGGCGTCCCACGGGTGTGCCGCGGCCGCAGCCTCGACCGAGGCCATCGCGGGGAGATCGTGGGGGGTGGCGCGACGGACTGGCACGGGTCACCTGACGGTCCTGAAGTCCTTGGTGGACGAGGAGACCGCATGTGGAGCCTGCTGCTGGCGCTCGCCGGGTGCAACCCGTTCGCGCACAATGCGGACACGTCCATCACGCTGCTGCACACCGCGGGGATGGAAGGAGAGATCGCCCCCTGTGGTTGACCCAAGCACCCCACGGGCGGTCTGCCCAGGCGTGCAACGGTGATCTCCCAGGCTCGTGACGCGGGCCCTGTCGTCGTGCTCGACGCGGGGCAGTCGCTCGCGCCGGCCACCCCCATCCCTGAAGCGGAGCTGGCGCAGCGTCGCGCGAAGGCCGACCTGATCGCGTCGGCGTTTGAGACGTCGGGCATCGACGTGATGACGCTGGGCTCCCACGACTGGGCGCTCGGAGTGCCCGAGGTTCGCGCGCTGGTCACCGCGCACCACCTGCCGGTGATCGCCGCCAACCTGACCTGCGACGGCGCCGCGCCCTACCCGGCCTTCAAGGTGGTGGAGCGCGCGGGCAAGCGGATCGGGTTCATCGGCGTGACGACCGGGTCGGTCGACGGCTGCGTCGTCGGTCCGCTGCGCGACGGCGTCGTGTCGGCGATCGAGGCGATGGGCCCGGTGGACGCGGTGGTCGCGCTGCTGCCGACCGAGACGCCGGACACGCTCAAGACCCTGGTCGGCCTGGACGGGATCGACCTGGTGCTGGACGCGGACCCGGCGCGCCGACCGGACGCCGCGGAGGCGCTGGGGTCGGCGTGGACGGTGGGGTCGGGCAAGCGTGGGCAGCTGGTCGGCGGCACCATCCTCGGCTGGGTGCAGGGCGGCAAGGGCTGGGCGCCGGACGATGACGTGAAGCGCGCCCAGGACGAGGTCGCGCGCCTTCAACGGCGGGTGGACTCGCTGAACAAGCGCCTCATGCTGCCCAACGGCCAGCCCGATCCCAAGGTGGCCAAGCTGCTCGACGCGGCCAAGCGCGCCGTCGACCAGGCCGCCGCGAACATCCCCACCGACGACTCGACGCCGCACAACCGCATCGGCAAGGCCAACCATGTGCTCGACACCAGCGTGGCGGACGAGCCGACGCTGGCCAAGTCGGTGGAGGCCTTCAAGGCCCAGAACACGACGGAGGCTGCGCCCGAGCCGGTGACGGGCCACCTCGCCCCCGAGGCGTCCGCCTACGCGGGCTCAGACGCCTGCCGCGCCTGCCACCCCGACGAGTTCGCGCAGTGGATCGGCACGCCGCACGCCACCGCGTGGGCGTCGTTGCTCAAGGACCACCGCGAGCGCGACCAGGAGTGCGTGAGCTGCCACGCCACCGGCGTCGGCCTGCCCGGCGGCCTCATCGCCACCAGCGAGATCGCCGGCCTGCGCGACGTGCAGTGCGAGGGGTGCCACGGCCCGTCCAAGGAGCACGCCGCCGTGCCGCCGTCCCAGCGTCCGCCCAGCCCGAAAGATGCGACGACCTGCGTGACGTGTCACGATGGGAAGCGCGACGAGGGTCGCTTCGACTTCAAGGCCTACTTGCCTAAGGTCGTGCACCGCCCGCGCCAGGACTCCAAGTGAATGTGTTGGGTGTGGAGACGAGCTGCGACGAGACCGCCGCGGCCGTGGTTGGGCCAGACGGAGTGCTCTCGGACCTGTTCTACGGGCAGGCCGTGCACGCGCGCTTTGGCGGCGTGGTGCCCGAATACGCGGCGCGCGCGCACATCGAGAAGGTCGGCGCGACCGTGGCTGAGGCGCTCGCCCGCGCAGGCATCCAGCGCCCCGACGCCGTCGCCGCCACCGCTGGCCCCGGCCTGATCGGCGCGGTGATCGTGGGTCTGTGTGTGGGCAAGGCGCTGGCGCTGGGCTGGGGCGTGCCGTTCATCGGCGTGAACCACCTAGAGGGCCACCTGCTGTCGTCCTTGCTGGAGCCGCGCGCGCCCGCGTTCCCGTTCCTGGCGCTGGTCGTCAGCGGCGGCCACACCACGCTCTACCGGTGCGACGGCGTGGGCGAGTACACGGTGCTCGGCGAGACGCTCGACGACGCCGCGGGCGAGGCCTTCGACAAGGTCGCGCGTATGCTGGACCTCGGCTACCCGGGCGGCCCCACGGTCGACCGGCTGGCGGCGCTGGGCGATCCGAACTCGGTGACGCTGCCGCGGCCCATGCCTGGCGAGCTGTCGTTCAGCTTCTCGGGCCTCAAGACCGCGGTGCGCACGCACGTGCTGTCGTCGGCGCGCCGGTCGAACGAGGACATCTGCGCGAGCTTCCAGGCGGCGGTGGTCGACTGCCTGGTGACGCGCGTACGGCAGGCCGCGCACCGCGAGCGCTTGGAGCGCGTGGTGATCGGCGGCGGCGTGGCGGCCAATCGTGGTCTGCGGGAGGGCCTGTTGAAGTCCGGACTCGACGTGTACCTGCCTACGCCGTCGCGGTGTACGGACAACGCGGCGATGATCGCCATGGCGGGCCGGATGCGGCTGCTCAAGGGCCAGCGGGACCCGCTGTCGGTGGTCGCGCGGCCGGTGTGGTCGGTGACGGAAGGGGTGGAGCGCACATGATCGACGCCAGTGATCCCGCAGCCATCCTCCGCGACCTGGAGCAGCGCGCCCGCAAGCGCTTCGGCCAGCACTTCCTCACGCGCACGGACATCGTCGCGCGCATGGTCCGCGTGGCCAAGGTCAGCCCCGGCGACCGCGTCGTGGAGATCGGCCCTGGCCTGGGCATCCTCACGCACGCGCTGCTGCAGGCGGGCGCGGACCTCACCGCGATCGAGATCGACGACATCCTCGCCGCGCGCTTCGCCGAGGTCTACCCGCAGGCGCGGCTGATCCACCAGGACGCGCTGCGCGTGAACTGGGCGGAGATCTGCCCTGGCAGCGGCTGGAAGGTGGTCGCCAACCTGCCCTACAACGTGGGCACCGGCCTGGTGATGGACCTGGTTCGCCAGCCCGAGCGCTTCTCCACGCTCACCGTGATGCTGCAGGCCGAGGTGGTCGACCGCTTCGTCGCCGACCCGGACGGGCGCGCGTATGGCGCCCTGACCGTGCAGCTTGGCGCGCGCGCGGTCGCCCGTGCGGTGTTCTCCGTGCCGCCGGACTCGTTCGTGCCGCCGCCCAAGGTGAACAGCCTGGTCGCCCACATCGAGCTTCGCCCCGCGCCGGATGTCGGCGGAGTGGACCCGGACAAGTTCGATCGGGTGGTCGCGGCCGCGTTCAGCCAGCGGCGTAAGACCATCCGCAACAGCCTCGGATCGCTGTACGGCCGTGAGCGCGCGGAGGCGGCGCTGGCGTCGGCGGGCGTGGACCCGGGCGTGCGCGCGGAGGTGCTGGGCCGGCCGGAGTTCATCGGGTTGGCGCTGGCGCTGGAAGGCACAGCGGGCTGATTCGGTCGTGGCGGCGTGACTCGGTTGGCCGAGCGCGCTCGCGCGTGGCATCGACTCCTACCCGGAGCGCCCATGTTCACCACCGACGTCGAGTACACCTTCGAAGGCCAGCGCTTGGTCGGCTTCCTGGCCGCGCCCGACACCAAGGACGCCCAGCCCGGCGTGCTCGTCATCCCGGATGCCGGCGGCCTGGGCGAGCATCTCAAGGAGAAGGCGCGCCGACTCGCGGGCCTGGGCTACGTCGCCTTCGTGTTGGACATGTTCGGCGACGGCGGGGTGGTGAGCGACGGTCTGCGACGCATCCAGGAGCTGGCGAGCGACAACCGACGCTGGCGCGCGGTGGCGAAGGCGGGCCTCGACGTGCTCGCCGCGCGGCCGGAGGCGGACGCGTCGCGGCTGGGCGCCATCGGGTACTGCTTCGGCGGGACGACCGTCTACGAGCTCGCGCGCAGCGGGGCCGATCTGAAGGGTGTGGTCGGGTTCCACAGCGGCCTCGCGCCCAGCTCAGGTGAGGCGCGCCACATCCGGGGCAAGGTGCTGACGCTGATCGGCGCGGACGATCCGCTGATCACGCCCGAGGCGCGGCTGGTGTTCGAGCGGGAGCTGCGCGAGGCCGGGGTGAGCTGGCAGATGACGCTCTACGGAGGGGTGGGACACAGCTTCACGAACCCGTTCATGACGCCGGGGCTGCGGCCTGGGTTCGCGTACGACGCGCTGGCGGATGCGCGGTCGTGGGCGGAGATGACGCGGTTCTTCGAGGAGGTCCTTGGCTGATCGACTGTTGCACCATCTGAAACCCGCACTTACAATCCGTGCATGACCATCCCGCGCCGTCTCGCCCCCGTCCTCCTCGACGCCGCCGCCCTGTACCCAGTGGTGACGGTCACCGGCCCGCGCCAGTCCGGCAAGACGACGCTCTGCCGGTCCCTCTTCCCCGACAAGCCTTACGTCTCGCTGGAGGCGCCCGACACGGCCGCGTGGGCGCAGGAGGATCCGCGGGGCTTCCTCGCCAGCAACCCGACCGGCGCCATCCTCGACGAGGTCCAGGCTGTGCCGCACCTGCTCCGCTACCTCCAGGGCGAGGTCGACGAGCGCCCCGAGTCTGGCCGATGGGTCCTGACGGGGTCACAGCACTTCGCGCTCTCGGCGGCGGTCGCCCAGTCGCTGGCGGGCCGAACGGCGATGCTCCACCTGCTGCCGCCCAGCCTGGAGGAGCTACGCCAGTTCCCGCAGCACCCGACCGACCTGCTGACCACGCTGTGGACAGGCGCCTACCCGCGCATACACGACCGCGGCATCCCCGCCGGGCGCTGGCTCTCTGACTACGTCGCCACCTACATCCAGCGCGACGTGCGCCAGGTGTTGGCCGTGGGCGATCTGACGGCGTTCACCAATTTCGTGCGCCTGTGCGCCGGCCGCACCGGACAGGAGCTGAACTTGAGCGCGCTCGGCGCCGACGCGGGTGTGTCGCACGTCACGGCAAAGTCGTGGCTCTCCGTCCTGGAGACGAGCTTCCTCGTCCACCGCGTGGCGCCGTGGCACAACAACGCGCGGAAGCGTCTTGTGAAGACGCCCAAGCTGCACTTTCTGGACACAGGGCTGGCCTGCTTCCTGCTCGGCATCCGAACGCCGGAGGAGCTGAACCTCCACCCGGCGCGCGGCGCGCTCTTTGAGAGCTGGGTGGTCGCGGAGGCGTACAAGGCCCACGTCCACGCAGGGCTGGTGCCGCAGCTCTACCACCTGCGCGAGACGCGCGGCTCTGAGGTGGACCTGGTGGTGGAGCGCGGCGCGGAGCGCATCCTGGTGGAGGTGAAGTCTGGAGCCACGATCGGTTCCGACGCGCTCGACGGCGTCCGCACGGCGCTCTCGGAGGGAGTCGGGAGCAAGGCCCGGCTGGTGTACGGAGGCAGCGACAAGGGCGTGCGTTCGGGCGTCGAGCTGTGGCCTTGGGCAGCGTTGGATGACGAGGCTTGGGTGGGCTGACCGCTGCGCCGACGCGCGCGTCTCGCCGCCCGCCCCCGCGCTACCCGCCGTGGACGTACAGCTCCACCGGGCACCACGGCAGCGGCACGTTCAGCGGCCGCAGCTCCACGGTGTAGAGGCCGCCGTCGTCGTTCACCGGCGTGCCGTACAGGCTGATGCCCTGGCCGCTCGCGTCGATCGTGCGCTCCTCGTGGCGGCCGTTGCCGTCGACGATCAGCGTGTAGCTGGCGTGGTCGGGCAGGGACGTGACCTTCGCCTCGAAGTCCCAGGCGTCAAAGTGCCCGTCGTCAGTCAGCTGCGCGAAGCGCTCCCGATCGGAGCCATCGCGTGTGACCAGCTTGAGCTGCTGCGCGGTCGAGCTGTACGAGAGGAACAGCAGCATGTTGCGGTGGCCGACGGGGTCGGGCAGGGCGTAGGGCGTGTCGTCGTTGGGCTCGTACCCGTCGTCCTTCTCGGGGCGAGTGAGGCCTTCGTCGGTCTGGCCGTCGCAGTCGTTGTCGATGCAGTCGGCGGCCTCGCGCGCGCCGGGGAAGGCCTTGCGCTGGCCGTCGTTGCAGTCACCCCGCAGCTCGGTCCAGCCGTCGCCGTCGTCGTCGAACGCCACGGTCCCTTCGTCGATCAGGCCGTCGCAGTCGTCGTCGAGCGCGTTCGGCGTCGCCTCCTCGGCGCGCGGCACGGTGGCGTCGTGGTCGTTGCAGTCCTCGGACGATCCCTCGGGGCGGTCGTCGAGCGTGCCGTCGCAGTCAAAGTCGATCGGGCCTTCGGGGTAGGCGTGGTCGCCGTCGTGGTCGGGGTAGCTGGCCGCGCCTGGGTGCACGAGCGCGTCGCGGTCGTCGCAGTCGTTGCCCTTGACCGACTTGGCCTCGAAGCCGTCGTGGTCCGCGTCCAGGCCGTTGGTGCCGTCGCAGTCGTTGTCGACGCCGTCGCCCTTCACGTCCACCGCGCCCGCGTGCACGTCCGCGCGGGTGTCGTCGCAGTCATCCTGGCACCACAGGTGGCCGTCGCGGTCCTGGTCCACGCACGGCGGACCGGCGCGGAAGCGGACGACCTCGGTGTGCAGGATCGCGTCGCCGTCGCGCAGCTCGATGTCCACGCTGCCGTCGCCCTGCACGGCGTTGGGCAGCGTGAAGGTGGCCCGCTCGGTCGCGTCGAGCGGGGCGCGGGTGATCGACCCGTCGGCGTAGCGCACGCCGAGCGTGACGCGGCCGTGCAGGTCGCAGGGGGTGATCGCCGTCACGGTGAACGGCGGAGAGACCTCGCCTGCGTGGATGGCGGGCGGGACCGTGACCGCGAACGCCGCGTCCCACGGTGGCAGGTCGACGTGACCGGCGGGAGACGCGCGCTTCCCGTCGTGCAGCGTCAGGTCGACCGAGCGCGCCGCGCCGACGAACATACGCGCCGTGATCTGGTCGGCCCCCGCGGGGACGTCGACGGACAGGGGCTCGGCGGTGCCGTCGAGTGAGGTGATCAGCACCACCCGCGGCTTACCGGACGCCTTCACGCGGGCCGACGCGGTGACCACGCCGCACGCGTCGGACGCGAGCGTGGTCCACGCGGGCACAGAGCCGGCCTGCGCGGGCTCGGCGCGGGAGAGGAACAGGCCGCCGAGGGCGAGCGTGGCGAGGGCGCGAGACCGGGTCATCGGGGCTCCATGCCTGCGATCTTTACCGAGACGTGGGCTCGGGAGCCCGCGTGGCCTGCCGTTTCGAGCACGTGGGCCGCACCACGGCCTCCAGCGGGGGCGCGCGCCGGGAGGGGGGCTCTCTGCGGATCGCTCCGAGCACCCCTCAACCGGCGGCGGCCTGCTCCTAGCGAGCGCGCTCGAACAGCTCCTTGGCGATGATCAGGCGCTGGATCTGGCTCGTGCCCTCGTAGATCTGGAAGATCTTGGAGTCACGGAGCAGCTTCTCGACCGGGTACTCCGAGCTGTAGCCGTAGCCGCCGAACACCTGGACGGCGTCGCTGGCGATGCGGTGCGCGGCGTCCGCGGCGAAGCACTTGGCCATCGACGCGTACATCGTGTTCTTCTCGCCGTTGTCCTTCATCCACGCGGCCTGGCGGACCAGGAGGCGGGCGGCCTCGATGTCCTTGGCCATGTCGGCGATCATGAAGCTGACGGCCTGGTGCGACGCGAGGGGCACGCCCATGGTCTTGCGCTCGGTGGCGTAACGGCGCGCGTGCTCGAAGGCGGCGCGGGCGACGCCGACGGCCGCAGAGGCGACCAGCGGGC
Organism: Pseudomonadota bacterium; assembly: GCA_947475315.1. Taxonomy (GTDB): domain Bacteria; phylum Myxococcota_A; class UBA796; order UBA796; genus CAIOSP01. Next base: position 21,979 of record CANJMY010000004.1, read on the forward strand.
GGGTGTGGTCGAAGGCGCCCATGGCGAGCAGCCAGCCGCCGCCGACCTGACCGATGACGTTCTCCTCGGGGACCTCGACGTCGGTGAAGGTGATGCCGCGGGTGTCGCTGCAGCGCTGGCCGAGGTTGTACTCCTTCTTGCCGGGCTCGACGCCCTTCCAGCTCTTCTCGACCAGGAACGCGGTCATGCCGCGGTACTTGGCGGCGCGGTCCGTGTAGGCCACGACGAAGTACCAGTCGGCGACGCCGGCGTTGGTGATCCACATCTTGGAGCCGTTGAGGATGTAGCGGTCACCCTTCTTGTCGGCGGTGGTGAGCATGGCGGCCACGTCCGAGCCGGCGCCCGGCTCAGTGACCGCGTACGCGGCCATCTTCGGGGAGACGGTCATGGGCTGAACGTACTTCTCTAGGAGGTAGTCGGACGCGCCGGTGAGCACAGGCTCAAGCGCGAGGCCGTTGGCCTCCAGGGCGGTCCCGATGCCGCTGCAGCCCCAGGCGAGCTCTTCGGCGATGATCGACGCGTCGACGCAGCCCATGCCCAGGCCGCCCCACTTCTCGGGGATGTGGCTGTTCATCAGGCCCATCTCGTGCGCCTTGCCGATGACTTCCCACGGGTACTCGCCGGTCTTGTCATGGTGCTCGGCCACGGGGCGGACCTCGCGCTCGGCGAAGTCGTGGGCGAGCGAGCGGAGGGCCTCCTGGTCCTCAGAGAGCTTGAAGCCGATCATGGTCGAATCTCCTGCGGGTAGGGTCGTGCAAGGGAGGCGCGACTATCGCGTCCACGGCGGCGCCGGGCGCGGTTTTGCGGGTTCGCCACGGATGGACCGTCGCTTGGGCGCGCACGCAACAAGCGGAGGCGCGCGCTCGCCCACAATCGGCGATCAACGGACCGGGGGGGCGCTCATGTCGGTGACGGTGGCGCTCGGATCCAGGGACAGGATGGCGGACACGTAGCAACTGGCCCACGCCGGCCTGATCTTATTGAAGAAAATGCCCTGCAAAGGCCGCTTCGGCGCGTCGAGCGGCGTGCGGAGCGTGACGCTCGAACCGTCGCCCTCAGGCGCGACCTCTACGACCAGGTAGAAGCCCAGGTTGTCCTTGTGGCCGGCAAGGTCCCAGTCGACGCGACGGCCTGGCTTCACGTCGTCCACCGTGACGTGCACCTTGCGATGCATCCACGACGGGATCCAGGTGAGGTTGACGAAGTCGTGGGTGGCGCCGGTCACCTTGGCGCAGGACTGCGGGAAGCGCGCCGTGGCGTCGGGCAGGTCCTGGAACGCGGCGAGCACCGCGTCGGGGCTCATCGATGTCGTGGCGGACGCGCGCACGTCCCCGCTCAAGCCCGCGTAGGGGTTGCCCGCAAGTGCCGCGGCCATCCACACCGTCCACATTGTCGACCTCCGTGGCTCCCGTCTAGCCCGCGCGCGGGCGTTCATCCTTGACGGCGTGGGGGGCACCGGATCGGGTGTGCCGCGTTCCGATGCGCCCGCTCGGGATCCACTTGTTGGTTCTGGGTGGCGGTGCACATACTTCAGAACGTCACCCTCTCGGAGGCCCCATGCGTCACGCGAGCTTGCTGTTGATTCTATCGTTCGCGGCATGTGATCCGGCCGGTCCAGGCAAGGACCTTCACGCGTGGGATCCCAACCGCGTCGCGCGCTCGATCACCTCCGCCGACGGCGACGTCGGTGCGGTGGTGGACGGCAACGACGCCTTCACCTGGGACCTCTACGGGCAGCTCGCGACCGGGGAGGAGAACCTCTTCTTCTCGCCGATCTCCATCTCCGCGGCGCTCGGGATGACCACGGCGGGCGCGGGCGGCGACACGCTCACGCAGATGCAGGATGTGCTGCACCTCAGCATCCCCGCCGAGCAGTGGCATCCGGCGTTTGGCGCGCTGATCGACGACCTGAACGGCGACAAGCTCCGTGGCTACCGCCTGGAGGTCGCCAACCGCCTGTTCGGGCAGGACGGCACAGCCTGGGCCGCGGACTTCCTCGCCACCTGCAACGACGACTGGCATGCCCCGATGCAGTCTGTGGACTTCGCGGGAGATCCCGAGGGTTCGCGCGGCGTCGTGAATGGGTGGGTGTCAGACCAGACGCAGCAGCACATCCCGGAGCTGATCCCGCAGGGCGTCATCACGCCGGACACCCGCTTGGTGCTCGCCAACGCGATCTACTTCCTGGCGGACTGGTGGACGCAGTTCGACACCACCGAGACCAAGGCCGGCAGCTTCACGCGGCTCGATGGCTCCACGGTGACCACCGACATGATGTGGCTCGACCTGTCGAAGGTGGAGGACTCGCGCGTGCGCAGCACCGAGATCAACGGCGCCGCGATCGTCCGCATGCCCTACGAGGACGACGAGGTCGCCGCCTATCTGGTGATCCCCTCGGCGGCGGACGGGCTCCTGGGGCTGGAGGCCCAGCTCAACCAGGACACCTTCCGCGAGTGGGTCGCCCCGATCGAGGGCGCCTACAGCGAAGACCGCGACGAGGAGGGCATGGTCGCGATCCCCAAGCTGGAGCTCAGGTGGAAGGGTTCGCTCGTGCCCGCGCTCCAGGCGCTCGGCATGACGGACGCGTTCGACCCGCTGCTCGCGGACTTCTCGCCGATGGCCGACGGTGATGCGGCGTCCGACTACATGATCAGCGACGTGATCCACGAGGCCTGGGTGCGCGTGGACGAGGCGGGCACCGAGGCCGCCGCGGCGACCGCCGTGGTGATCACCGACACCGCGGCGCCGATCCCGCGAATCGCCGATCACCCGTTCTTGATCGTCGTGCGGGACGACCTCACCGGCAGCTTGCTCTTCGTCGCCCGGGTCATGGACCCGGCCGCGGGATGAGCCACACCCCGCCGGCCACGACGCGTCGCCTAGCCGGGGCGGTTTCGCATGTGGTCCGCGACCTCGGCGAACGCCTTCACGAGCGTCGCGCGGAGCGCGGGGTCCGGGGTCACGTCCTGGAGCGCGCGCGCCATGCACAGCATCCACGCGCGCGCGGCGGACAGGTCGATCGGCAAGTGGCCGTGCCGGCGCCGCAGCATCGGGTGGCCGTACTGCTCCCAGTAGAGCGGCGGCCCGCCGAGCCAGCCGGACAGGAAGGCCGCGAGCTTGTGGCGGTCGTCCGTGAGGTCGTCGTCGTGCAGGCCGCGGATGGAAGCGGCCTCGGGCAGCGTGTCCATGTGCGTGTAGAACCGGTCGACGAGGCGCACGACTTGATCGTGGCCACCGAGCTGGTCGTACAGGGAGGGTTCTTCAGACATCGCCGGCACCTAACCCTGGGCGTCGGCGAACGCAGATCCACGACGTGCGGAGTGACGGGGGGGATTCCATGCAACGCCTAGAAGTGGTCCGCTGCAGCCCGGATGAAACGGACGACGCGTGGGTCGTGGTGTTGGCCGGCGGCGATGGCCGCAGGTTGGAGGCGGTCGCACGCTCCCGGTACGGACACCCGCGCCCCAAGCAATACTGCGACTTTGGCTGCGGGCACACGCTGCTTGGGAGGACGATCGAGCGCGCTAGGATGTTGGTGCCCGATGACCGCATCGTCGTCGTCACCACGCGAACGCACCGCGCGTTCGCCGACGAGTGCCTGGCCGCGTACCCGCACGTCCGACGGGTGGAGCAGCCGAGCAACCTCGACACGACGCCCGGCATCCTGCTGCCGCTGCTCCACGTGATCGGCCACAACCCCGAGGCGCGCGTGGTGTTGATGCCCTCGGACCACAGCGTCGAGTGCGATCACGACTTCGTCGCGGTGGTGGCGGACGCGCTCGATTCGCTGCGCCGTCACTGGTACGACGTGCTGCTGCTCGGTGCGCCCGCGCGCGACGCCGAGGACGGCTACGGCTGGATCTTATCGTTCGAGAGCCAGCGCGAGCACTGGCGCCGCGTCGCCGACTTCCGGGAGAAGCCGCCCTGCGAGGAGCTGCCCGACCTCATCGCGGAGGGCGCGGTCCGCAACACGTTCGTGATCATCGCCAGCGCGTCGGAGCTGGTGGCGTTGATCGCCCGGCACGCACCCGAGTGGTACGACGCCCTCGGTGCCGCGCCGACCCCGGAGATCATCGAGCGCGCGTACGCGACGCTGCCGCGCAGCAACTTCAGCAGCGACGTGTTGGAGCCCGCCCGATACCGGCTCCGCGTGGTGCCGCTCGGCGACGTGGGCTGGGACGACATCGGCACGCCGGAGCGGCTGGCGAGGGCGAGCGTTTCGCACCCTGCCGCGGAGAGGTCGATGTCGATGGCCTAGGCCCCCTCGGGCACCACGCATCATGCCGGACGGGAAGGCTCTGCCATCAGGCCCCGCCCATGACACCCACGTTGCGCGCCGCCGCGGCGACGATCTCGATCGACCGGGCGCGCGCGTCCGGGTCGTAGATCGCACCAGACAGGATCACCTCATCGGCGCGCGTGCGCTCGACAAACGCGGCGAGCCCGGCCTCCACGTCAGACTGGGTGCCGATGGCCGAGTAGTGCTGGAAGCTCTGGAGCATCGCGCGCGCGCCCGCGTCCAGCGTGTCGCCGAAGCCGCGCATCGGCGGCTGCAGCTTGCCGGGGTTCCCGGTGCGGAGCGCCACGATGCTCTGCTGCATCGACGTCGCCAGGAAGCGCGCGTCGTCCGCGGTGTCGGCGGCGCAAACACCAAAGCCCACCATCACGTGAGGGCGGTCGAGGACGCGCGAGGGGCGGAAGTCGCGGTGGTAGGTCGCGAGCGCCTGATCCATCATGGCGGGCGCAAAGTGCGACGCGAACGCGTACGGCAGGCCCAGCATCGCCGCGAGGCGCGCCCCAAAGGTGCTTGAACCCAGGATCCAGATCGGGACCTTGGCGCCCGCGCCGGGCGTGGCCTGGAAGCCGTGCTTGGGGTCGCCGTCGAAGAAGGACTGCAGCTCCAGCACGTCGCGCGGGAACTGCTCCGAGTCGCTGTCCAGGTGACGTCGCATCGCCTGCGCGACGCGGCCATCCGAGCCCGGCGCGCGGCCAAGGCCCAGGTCGACGCGGCCCGGGAACAGCGCCTCGAGCGTGCCAAACTGCTCGGCGATCTGCAGCGGGCTGTGGTTGGGGAGCATGATGCCGCCCGCGCCGATGCGGATCGTCGACGTGGCTTGGCCGACGTGCGCCAGCACCACCGACGTGGCCGCGCCGCCGATGCCCGGCATGCCATGGTGCTCCGCCACCCAGTAGCGCTTGAAGCCGAGTCGCTCGACGGTCGCGGCGTAGCGCCCGGCGTTGCGGAGCGCGTCGCTGAGGTCGTGCCCCTCACGGACGGGGACGAGATCGAGGACGGAGAAGGTCGTGTTCGTCATCCGCGCGATCTAGCGCTTGGAGCGGCCCGCGTCGCTACGCCTGGGTGCCGGATGGGCTGCCCCGAAGGCGCTCGAACGCGGCGCGCCACGAACGGCGGAAGGGCCAGACCAGCGCGTCGAAGAAGCCAGCCTGCTCTTGTGAGGCGAGCCCGGTCGCCGGGTACTCGTCGGGCTGCGGCGCGTAGGCCGTGCCGAACAGCACATCCATGAAGGGGAGGACCACCGCGAAATTCTTCCCCTGATGTTCGGGCCGCGTGGAGTGGTGGATCCGGTGCCACTGCGGGGTCACGACGAACGGGTTCGCGCCCCAAGGGTGCCGCACATTCATGTGCGAGAGCCGAGGGGGGATGGACCAGATCCACGTCGCGAACAAGACCGTAGTGGGGTCGATCCCGATCAGCAGGCCGATCGTGGTGCGCAACGGCAGGCTGAGCGCCGCGGCCGTCCAGTGCTCTCGCGCGGTGGTCACGACGGTGAGGTGTGTGCTGCTGTGATGGAACGAGTGGATCGCCCACAGCCACGGGACCGAGTGGCAGGCACGGTGCCACGCGTAGTCGATCATGTCCATCAGCACGAAGTACCCGAGGGTCAGCGCCAAGCGGCCAACCCACCCTTGGGCGCGGAAGTACAGGAACGGGTGCCCTCCGACCGCGGCCATCCCGCGGCTGCATACCCACACGGACAGCGGTGCGAGCAGGGCTGCGCTCGCCAGATAGATAAGCGCAAACGCCCACTCGCGCTGCATCTCGGCGCGTGCGTCGGCGGTGGACGAGTCCTCGGCGGAGTGCCGCGCCTCGACGCCTCGGACCAGCGCAAACGCTAGCCCCAGCGTGCCAAATGTGGCCGCCCACCCGCCAATCGCGAGCACCCAAGACACTCGGCTCCCCCCAGAGAGTGGAGTGTGGTCACACGCTACCACCTCATCTCACGAGGGTGGGACACTTTACGCAGGTCGACTCCGAGACGTCGGCCCCCATTGCGCCCCCGTATGAATTAGCTGCTCCCAGAACGGTGCTTGGTCCACAATCCTGTGTCGCAGGACCGCACCGCCGCCGGAGCCTCGATGCCCGTCCCGACCCCCCGGTTCCACCTTGAGGTGGTGTCCACCCCTCGGACCAACCTCGCGATGCAGCAGAACGGCGTGCCGCTCGTGCGAAGCCTGGCCGTCCGCAACGTGGAGGAGGTCGCCTGGCGCAAGCTGGTGCTGCGCGTGGTGGCGGATCCGGCCTGTGTGGCGCCGTGGACGGTGACGGTCGACGGGCTGCGCCCCGGGGCCACGCACGCGATCGAGCCGGTGCCGCTGCTGCTCTCGCCCAGCTTCCTCGCGCGTCAGGCCGAGTCCGAGGTGGGCACGCTCACGGTCGGGGTGACCGTCGACGACGACGAGGAGGTGCTGACGACCTTCCCGCTGGAGGTGATGGCGCCGACTGCCTGGATGGGCACGACCGTGCTGCCCGAGCTCCTGGCCGCGTTCGTCCGCCCCAACGCGCCCGTGCTGGCGCCCCTGCTGAAGGACGCGGCGGAGCGCCTGCGCGCGGCCACGGGGGACGCTTCCCTGTCGGGCTACCAGTCGCGCGATCCCAGGCGCGTGTGGCGCACCGCGGCCGCCCTCTATGAGGCCGTGCAGGCCCGCGGCACCAGCTACATCAGCCCCCCCGCCAGCTTTGAGGTGACCGGCCAGAAGGTCCGCACCCACGAGCAGGTGATCGAGGGTGGGCAGGGCACCTGCCTGGATCTGACGGTGCTGCTGGCCGCGCTGCTGGAGCAGACGGGCCTCCACCCGCTGCTGGTCGTGGTGCAGGGGCACGCGTTCCCTGGCGTGTGGCTGACCGACTTTGCGCTGCAGGAGCCCGCGCTCGATGATCCGCTGCCGCTCCGCAAGCGCGTGGAGCTCGGCGAGGCGCTCGTCTTCGACAGCTCGGCGGTGGCCCAGGGCGTGCCTTTTGAGCGCGCGGTGGCGATGGCGGAGCGCGCGCTGCACGACGTGGAGCGCTTCCGCATGGTGCTCGACGTCACCTGCGCGCGCAGCAACCGCGTGCGGCCGCTGCCCCTGGAGAGCGCGGGCGACGCGCTGGCCGACGCCGTGTTGGCCGCCCCCGACCTGCGCCTTGGTGTGGTGCCGTCGGCGGTGCCCGAGGACCGGTTCCGCTTCACCGGGGCTCCGTCCAAGGCCGCGGCGCCCGTCACGCGCACGCGGGTGGACGCCTGGAAGCAGCGACTCCTCGACCTGTCGCTCAACAACCGCCTGCTCAACTTCCGTTCGGGCAAGGCGACGCTGGAGCTGCCCGGGATCGACGTGCACGCGCTGGAGGATGCGCTCTGTGAGGGCAAGTCGCTGGAGCTGGTTCCCAAGCTGACGCCGCGCGCGGCCGACCCGCGCGACCCGGCCGCGGACGGCGTGCCGGCGGACGTGCTCGCCGAGGCCCGCGCGAAGGAGGAGCAGGCCGCCGGTCGTCTGCACTCGGCGCAGCCGCCCGCGGAGCATGAGCGCGCGCTGCTCGAGCTGTTCCGCACCAGCCGGTCCGCGTTCGAGGAGTCCGGCGCCGTGCTGCTCTACGTGGCGATCGGCATGCTCGTGTGGTTCGAGTCGGCGTCGAGCACGCAGCCCCGCAAGGCGCCGCTGGTGCTGGTGCCGGTTCAGCTCAAGCGCGGCCGCGCCCCGGGAACCTGGACGCTGTCGCGCGCCGATGAGGACACCCGCGTCAACGTCACGCTGCTGCAGAAGCTCCAGAAGGACTTCGGCGTGGACGTCGCGGGGCTCGACGTGCTCGAAGAGGACAGCTCGGGCTTCGACATCGGGCGCGTGCTTCACGACTTCCGCGCCCGCATCCGCGATCGCGATCGGTGGCTGGTGGTGGAGGAGGCGCACCTCGGTCTGTTCTCCTTCCACAAGTTCCTGATGTGGCTGGACCTGGAGGCCAAGACCGACGCGCTCCTCCAGAACCCGGTGGTGAAGCACATCTTCGAAGGCGGCGGCAGCGCGTTCCCGCTGGCAGCACCCCTCGTGGCACCCGGCGATGTGGACCTGGCGCGCGCGCCGCGGGACGTCCTGACGGTGGTCGACGCCGATCCGAGCCAGCTGTCTGCGATCCTCGCGGCGGAGGACGGCTCCTCGTTCGTGCTCCAGGGGCCGCCCGGCACGGGCAAGTCGCAGACGATCACCAACCTGATCGCGCAGCTGCTGGCCGCGAACAAGACGGTGCTGTTCGTGTCGGAGAAGCTGGCCGCGCTGGAGGTGGTGCAGCGTCGCCTGGCCAAGGTGGGGCTGGCGCCGTTCTGCCTGGAGCTGCACTCGAACCAAGCGAGCAAGGCCGCGGTCATGGCGCAGCTCAAGTCCTCGTTCGAGGTGGGCGCGACCCGCTCCGGCGAGGCGTGGACGGACCACTGCGCCAAGCTGGAGGCCGCGCGGGTGCAGCTCAACGCGCACGCCGCGCGGCTCGCGGCGCCGTCGCCGTTTGGTCTGCCCACCCGTGAGGTGCTGGCGTCGCTCTTTGGCATGATGGACGTGCCACGCCTCGCGCTGCCCGCGGTGGACATGCGCGTCCTGGCGCCCTCGGAGGTGGCGAGCCGTCTGGCGGCAGCGCGCGCGCTGTCTGTCGCCGTGGGGCAGGTGGGGGACCTGGCGACGCATCCGTTCCGTGGCGTGGGGCGCTCCGACTGGGATCCGACCTGGGCCCGTCAGGTGGACGACGCCGCGCGCGCGCTGGCGGACGCGGCGCGGGTGGTGGACGCCAAGGTGTCCGCGGCCCTGTCGGCGACCGGGATGCCCGTCGACACCGATCTGGACACGCTCGTCGAGGCCGCGACGCTGCTGCTTGAGTCGCCCGCGCCGCCGGCCGCGCTCGTCGCGCTCGGGGGCTTCCCGGATCGCGCGGCTCGTGTGCGCGGCTGGATCACGCGTGGGCGCGTGCTCGGGCAGCGTCGCGCGGCGTTGCTCGACACCTGGCAGGAGTCGATCCTCACCGCCGATCTCGCGTCGCTGCGGGAGCGCTTCGGCGTGTGGGCGCACGCCTTCGTGCTGTTCGCGTTTGTGATGCTGTGGGGCGCGCGCCGTCGCCTGCGCGCGTTCGCACGCGCCACGGTGCCTGGAAACGCCGCCGTGATTGAGGGGCTGGACGAGGCGACCTTCGTGCGCGACGAGACCGCGGCGCTCGCCAAGGTGGGTCCGGTGGCGCGAGGCTGGTTGGGCGAGCGCTGGCAGGACGCGGGCACGCCGTGGGACGCGGCTGAGCAGGTGCTCACCTGGGCCGAGCGCTTCCAGGGCTTCCTGCTTCGCCTAGTCGACCGCCGCGGGACCACCGCGGAGGCCGCGCGGCTCACCACGCTGGCCACCGACCAGGCCGCGCTGCTGCGCCCAGGCTCGCGCACGCACGCCGCGTTGTCCGAGCTGGTGGGCGCGGCGAGCACGCTCGGCGACGCGCGCCGCGCGGCGGTGTCGCTGCTGGGACTGGACGAGGGCGTCGCCTGGGGCGTGGACCCAACACCCGCCCGCTTGGCCGCGGTGTCGGACGCCTGGCTGGCGTCGGGCCCGCTGCTGCGGGCGTGGTGTGACGTGGTCGACGCCGTGGCGGACGCCGCCAAGCTGGGCCTACGACCGCTGGTCGATGCGATCACCGTAGGCACTGTCCGACACGCGCACCTTGAGCGCGCGGTCGATCGCAGCCTGCGCGAAGGCTGGTGGGAGGCGCTGCTTCAGAAGGAGCCGGCGCTCGCGCGCTTCCGCGGGGCGACGCACGCAGACCTGATCACGCGCTTCCGCGAGCTGGACCGCAAGGCGATCGAGCTGGCCCGCGCCGAGGTGCGCGCCAGGCTCGCGGCGCGGGTCCCGGACGCGAACGCCCCTGGCGACGAGATGGCGCTGCTGCGTCGGCAGCTGATGATGCAGCGTCGGCACATGCCGATCCGGCAGCTCTTCACCAAGATCCCCACCACGCTCAAGCGCGCCAAGCCTTGCGTGCTGATGAGCCCGCTGTCGGTCGCGCAGTACCTGGACCCCAGCCTCGAAGGGTTCGATGTGGTCGTGTTCGACGAGGCCTCGCAGATCCCGCCGTGGGACGCGGTGGGCGCGATCGCGCGCGGCCGCCAGGTGGTCGTCGTGGGCGACAGCAAGCAGCTTCCGCCCACCAGCTTCTTTGGCCGCAGCGCCGACGAGGACGGTGACGATCCCGACGACGAGTCGCTGGTCGAGATGGAGAGCATCCTCGACGAGGCGGTGGGCGCGGGCCTGACCCAGCTGCTCTTGCAGTGGCACTACCGAAGCCAGCACGAGTCGCTCATCTCGTTCAGCAACGTGCACTACTACGAGAGCCGCCTGCACACGTTCCCCTCCGCGGCGGCCGACGTGCCCGAACTGGGCGTGAAGCTGGTCAAGGTCAACGGCTTCTACGACCGCGGCGGCAGCCGCACGAACGAGGCCGAGGCGATCGCGGTGGTCGACGAGGTCATCCGCCTTCTTCAGCTCCCGGATGATCAGCGCCCCTCGGTGGGCGTGGTCACCTTCAGCATGCCGCAGCAGCGCTGCGTGCAGGACCTGCTCGACGCGCGCCTGCGCACGCTCCCGGACCTGCAGAAGCACTTCACGGACGCGGTGTCCGAGAAGGTGTTCGTGAAGAACCTGGAGAACGTCCAGGGCGACGAGCGCGACGTCATGCTGTTCAGCGTCTGCTACGGGCCCGACAAGGCGGGCAAGCTGACCATGAACTTTGGTCCGCTCAACCGCAAGGGCGGCGAGCGTCGGCTCAACGTCGCCGTCACCCGCGCGCGCAAGCGCCTGATGCTCTTCTCCACGCTGTCGTGGGATCGCATCCCCGATCACGGCACGGCGGCGGTCGGAGTGGCGCACCTCAAGGCCTATCTGCGGTTCGCGGAGCACGGCGAGGCGGCGCTGCTCGCGACCACCTCCACGCCCGATCGCGACACCTTCATGAGCCCGTTCGAGGAGCAGGTGTTCCGCGAGCTCACGGACGCGGGCTTTCAGGTCCACACCCAGGTGGGCTGCAGCGGCTACAAGATCGACCTGGCGATCGTGGATCCGGAGCGGCCCGGCACCTACCTGATCGGCATCGAGTGCGACGGTGCGACCTACCATGGCTCACGCGCGGCGCGAGAGCGCGACCGCCTGCGCGAGGACGTGCTCGTCACGCTCGGCTGGCGCATCCACCGCATCTGGTCGACCGACTGGTGGTACGAGCGCGCGGCCGCGGTCAAGCGGGTGATCGAGGCCGTCGAGGAGGCGAAGGTGGCGCCTCGTCTGGCGCCTCGTGTGGCGCTGCCCCCACCGGAGCCGGTGATCGCCGAGGCGGCGGCGCCGTCGCTGGAAGAGCGTCTTGCCTCACCCGTGGCCGTGGCTTGGCCCGCCAACGCGAAGCCGTGGCGTGTGATGCAGCTCGCGGACGTGCCCGGCGGTCGCGAGGCGTTCTACGAAGTGCACGCGCGCCCCAGGCTTGCGACGGCGCTCCTGCAACTGGTGAACACCCACGGACCGGTGCACCGCGACAGCGCCTACCGCACGGTGGCGGGCGCGTGGGGGCTGGCCTCGCTCGGCAAGCGCATCGTCGCGCAGCTCGACGCGTCCCTGCTCGTGCTGACCCCTGACCAGCGGCCGCTGCTTCGCGGCGAATTCCTCTGCTCGCCAGCCGTCGACCCGACGACGTGGCGCGAATTCCGCTACCCGGTGGGCGGCTCGCGCGACCTCGACACGGTCAGCGCCGAAGAGGCCGCGAACGCCGCGGCGTGGGTCCTCTCCCGCGGTCTGTCGATGGGGCAGGAGGACCTCGCGCGCGAGACGGCCAAGGTGTTCGGCCTCGCCGGCGTGAGCGCGAAGGCGCGCGCGCGTTTGGATGAGGCGGTGCCGCTGCTCGTCGCGTCGGGTCGCGCCTCGCGCGACGGCGATCGGCTGCGCTGGAGCGGCTGATCGGCGCTACTGCTGCAGCCACGCCCAGCGGAGCGCGAACGCGAGGAGCGCGCCCATGCCCCCCAGCGCGAAGGTCCCTGCAAAGGCGAGGATCTGCTTGTCCGTCTCGTCCAGATAGGGGCGCCACCACACGGGCTTTACGTAGGTAGGCGGACGCGGAGACCTCCGGGGGGAGGGTCGGTCGTCGCGGGATGCATGACGCAGCGAGCGTGTGGTCAGCGTGTCCTCGCCGGAGGCCATGGGCGACTCTCGCCGGTGAGGGGTGGTGGTGGGTGCGGGAGGATGGTGCACGGGTCGGGGGCCTCTCTGCACCGGATCGATCTGCGCGGGCGGAACTTTGAGTGCGATTTCGAAGGCCGTGGTTCGGATCGGCCGACGCAGCACGCGGTGTGCGGCGCCCGGAAAGAACGATCTCCAAAATCAGGTCCGACGCGACGACGAGTGGGTTGGGAGTGCTCCTCCCAAGCCCGGCCTCTCCACCTCAATTCCACCTTCCTGGTTGATGTGGAGAGGCTAGGCCACTTCCCTCGCTGGGGTGGCCGACTGCGGCTCGCTGGCCCGCTGCCTACTTGGGGTCGGCGGACGACGCTTGGTTCGCCCGCTCGACCCGGGCGATCGCGTGGGTCAGCTCGCGCAGATGGCGGATAAAGTCTCGCGGTGCCTCGGTGCGCTGCGGACCTGCGGCCTTCTCGGGATCTGCGTCGTGCTGGGTCGGGGGCGCGGTGGGCGTCACGCTTGGGCTCCGGGGCGGAGGGGGAGACGTTGTCGCATTGTTCACAGGCAGGGAGTCCGTATACGTGTCGGAACGTACGTTAAGGCCCTGCCTTGTTGGCGCGTATACGGTGAAGCCCGTACCTCCGGTGGAGGAGGGCTGTATTGGACCTTTGGTGCGGTGCGTGTGCTAGGCTTCGGCTGGGAGCGGGATCGTTTTGAGACCCTTCAACCTACGTCGTGTCTGCGGCCTCGCGGTCTGCGCCTGGGGCTTGGCCTGCTCGGACCAGGGCGCCAAGCCGTCCGACACGGACCAAGGCGCGACCGAGGACACCGATCAGGTGGACGCCGCGAGCGTGGCCCCGACGCGTCGGGCGCTTCGTCACCTGTCGCGCGCTGAGTACAACCGCACCGTCGCAGACCTCACCGGGACCCGGCTTCAGCCCGCCAACGACTTCCCTGCGGACGACGTGACCGACGGGTTTGACGTGGTGGCCGAGGGGCTGTCTCTGTCGCCCCTGCTGATCGAGGCGTACGATCAGGCCGCCGCAGCGCTGGCGGGCGAGATCGTCGACCGTCCGCTGGACGCGGCGTTGGACGTGACGCTGAGCCCCGTGGGTCGGGATGTGACGGTGGAGAGTGCGGACCACGCGGCCGTCGGCGGCACCATGGCGTTGTTCACGGCGGGCGCGCTGCGGGTCCCGTACGACGTGCTGGAGAACGGCAGCTACGTCGTCTCGGCGCGTGTCTGGACGGACCTGGCAGGTGGGGTGTCCACGCCCGCGCTGTTTGGGACCACGGAGTCTGGGCCGCGGCGCTTCGCAGTCACCGCCACCAGCGCCGCCACCGCCGAGTGGATCCAGGTGGGGCTCCGGCTGACGCGCGGGCGCGCGCAGCTTGAGCTGGCGCTGGAGTCCGACGCCGTCGACGCGAGCGCGGATCGCACGCTGTACGTGGACGCGCTGCGGGTGCAGGGCCCGAGCGATCTCGCGGTGCGCACCAACACGCCGCACGACCGGGTGATGTCCTGCGACCCCGAGCTGGATCCGGACCCGCGCGCCTGCGCCCAGGAGGTGCTGACGGCGTTTGTGCCGCGCGCCTGGCGTCGCCCGGTCGAGCCGTCGGAGATCGATCGCCTCCTGGAGGTGTTCGACACGGTGATCGCCGACGGCGATCCGCCGCGCCTCGCGATGGACTACGCGCTGCGGGCGGTGCTCTCGAGCCCGTACTTCGTGATGTTGGTCGCGCCGGCGCCCGTTGGGGATGGCAGCTCCCCGGTCGTCGATGACTTCACGTTGGCGTCACGTCTGTCCTACCTGCTGTGGTCGTCGATGCCGGACGACGAGCTGTTCGGGCTAGCCGAGCGCGGGGAGCTGCATCAGCCGGACGTGTTGGGCGCGCAGGTCGAGCGCATGATGCGCAGCGAGAAGGCGTCGGCGATGGCGGAGGACTTCGCCGGTCAGTGGCTGCTCGGGCGCGCGGTCGATCGCGCGGGTCCAGACTCGATCATCTACCCGCGGTTCGATGAGAGCGTGCGCGCGTCCATGAAGGAGTCGATGCGTCTGTCCTTCATGGACCGGCTGCGCGCGGCCGCCCCGGTGACCGACCTGTTGTTGTCCACCCGCATGCAGGTGGATGGAGCGCTCGCGCCGCTGATCGGGATCGACCTCCCTCCGTTCGAGCCGTTCGCCGATCGGGATGTGTCCGCAGAGGGGCGGTACGGGTGGCTGTCGATGCCTGGTCTGCTCACGGTCACCTCGGTTCCCACGCGCACCTCACCGGTTCGGCGCGGCGCCTGGGTGCTGTCCAACCTGATGTGTACGTCTCCGGGCACGCCACCGCCGGGTGTGCCGGGCTTTCCGGACGCCAGCCCAGATGCGGCGACGGTGCGCGAGCGGCTGGAGCAGCACCGCCAGGATCCGGCGTGCGCCTCGTGCCATGACGCCATCGATCCGCTGGGCCTCGCGCTGGAGAACTTCGACGGCATCGGCGCGTGGCGTGACCAGGACAATGGCGAGCCGATCGATGCGTCCGGGCAGCTGCCCAATGGCACCGCCGTGAACGGCGCGGCCGATCTCGCGCACGTGCTGGGCTCTGACCCGACCTTTGGACGCTGCGTCGTGAAGAAGCTGTTCACCTACACACACGGCCGCGCACCGGACGACGCGGACCGGGCCCGCCTGAACCTGCTGACCGACGGCGCCCTGGCCGGGCAGGCGTCGTTCTCGGACATCCTGGTGCGCTTGGTCACCGATGACGCGTTCATGCAGGTTGGGGTGGAGCGATGACCGTCTCCCGCAGGATGTTCCTGGGCGGGGCGGCGGGCTTGATCGCGCTGCCGCTGCTCCCGTCGCTCCTCCCGCGTGCGGCGCGCGCGGCCGACGACGCGCCCGCGCGCTTGATGTTCTTGTTCGCCCCCAACGGCGCGAACATGGCGCAGTGGCGGCCGACCGGGTTCGGGCGGGACTTCGTGTTCGGGCCGACGCTGTCGCAGCTGGAGGACATCCGCGACGACGTGCTGGTGATCAGCGGGCTCTCCAACCCGGTCGCCGACGCGCCGGTCACGGGCCACCACCTGCGCGGCACCTCGACGATGCTCACGTCGACGCACCTCGGCACGTCGGTCGTCTCCAACGGCGAGAGCGCCGATCAGGTCGCCGCGCGCACGCTCGGCGCGACGACGCCATTCCGGTCGCTTGAGCTTGCCGTGGAGCCCTCCGGTCCGGCGATCGGCACCTGCGAGGGCGGCCTGCCCTGCGTGTACAGCCAGCACGTCGCGTGGACCGCGGACGGCGTGCCGCTGCCGGGCCTGTCTAGCCCACGCACCACGTTCAACCTGCTGTTCGGGGGATCGGACGCGCTGCTCACCGCCACCGAGATCGAGCGGCGCAAGCGCTACCGACTGTCCGTCCTCGACATGGTCGCCGATCAGGCGAGCGCCCTGTCGCAGCGCGCTGCGGTGGAAGATCGGGCCCGCCTGGATCAGTACCTGACCGCCGTGCGCACGGTGGAGACGCGCATCGACGCGCTGGAGGCGTGCGGGGGCCTGGGGGCCGCGCCCGGCGAAGCGCCTTTGCAGGAGCTCGCCGACGTGCTGCTGGACCTGGCGGTGCTGGCGTTCCAATGCGACCGTACGCGCGTGGTGACGATGATGCTCGGCGCGGCGACGAGCGAGCTCGTGTACACGTTCCTGGGCGTACGCACGCCGCACCACTCGCTGTCGCACCACCAGCGCCTGCCCGACAACCTGGCCAAGCTGGCGCTGATCGACACCTTCCAGGTGGGGCGCTTCGCTCGACTCGTCCGCAAGCTCAAGGACGTGCCTGAGGGCGGCGGGACGATGTTGGATCACACGCTGCTGATGATGTCGTCGGACGTCTCCGACGGCGACCTGCACAACCACGACGACATGCCCGTGCTCGTCGCCGGCCACCTGGCCAACGCCATGGGCGGCGGGCGACACCTCGACGGGACCGGTGAGACGCTCGCCCACCTCTGCACGTCCATGCTTCAGGCGGGCGGCGTGCCCATCACCAGCTTTGGCGAGGCCGCGGCAGGGCCGCTCACCGGCTTCGCGGGCTGAGCGCGTCGGTCAGCCTTCGCGCTCCAGACGCTCGGCGACCTGATGGTAGCCGGCCATCCGCGCGAAGTCGGCCGGGAGCGAGCCGTCCTTGGTCCGGCGCGTGGCGTCGGCGCCCGCGGCCAGCAGCGCCTCGACGGACGCGAGGTCACCCTTGAAGGCGGCCGCGACCAGCGGCGTCATGCCGCGTGGTCCCGCCTCGTCGAACTTGGCGCCCAGGGCCGCCAGGCGCGTCACCAGCGCCGCGCCGCCGTTGTACGCCGCCAGCATCAGCAAGGTGTCCCCGGCGGGGGAGGTGGTCTCGACGGGGACTCCGGCCGCCAGCGCGGCGTCCAGCGCGACGGCGTCGTGGGTTCGAACGGCGAGCAGGGCGCGCTCCTTCCAGGCGTCGAGATCGTCGGGCATGCGGGCTCCGGGGTGGGGGCGAGCTCGCCGCCTAACGCTGCGTGCAGCGTTTCGGGCAGATCCGATCGACGTGCACGGATCGGCTGGACGGGTCGGGTCGCGGGCCGCTACGGTGCGCGGCCTCTCGGAGGGGTTCATGCGCGCGTCTCTGCTCTTGGTGTTGTGGTTCGGGGCTTGTGTGCAGGAGCCCGGGCCCCCGGCGGACGACGCGTCCAACAACTTCGGCGTGACCGAGAGCCAGGGCAGCCCCGCGTGCGACAACCTCGACGGCGAGGGGCACTGCCTGCTGCCGTTCCCGTCCGACCATTGGCGTGACGCCGACAGCGGCAAGCTCGCGCTGGTCGAGGACGCGATGCCCATGACCACCGCCGGCGTGCACGTGTCGGTCGAGGCCTTCGACGAGGACGGGTTTGGCGTGGGCACGCCGATCCTGTTCCAGCTCCAGGGCGCGACCCTTGACGGGCTGCCAGACACGTTCGACGCGGCCGCGTCGCTTGAGGACGGCGCGCACACGGTGCTGCTCAACGCCGCCACCGGCGAGCGCATCCCGCACTGGGTCGAGAACGACTGGCTCGACAATTCGCCGGGCGAAAAGATCCTCGTGATCCGCGCGGCCGTGCCGTTGCCCGCCGCGACCCGGATCATCGTCGGCGTGCGCGGGCTGGTCGACGCGACCGGCGTCGCGGTGGACGCCCCCGTCGGTTTCGCCGCGCTGCGCGATGAGCAGGCCAGCCGCCGCCTGGGCGTGCACGCGCGTCGCCAGCACTATGAGGACGTCGTCTTCCCCGCGCTGGAGACCGCCGGCTTCGCCCGCGCCGACCTGCAGCTGGCCTGGGACTTCACCACCCGCGGCGACGCCGGCGCGGTCAAGGACCTCGGCGACGTGTCGGCCGCGATGTACGACGCGCTCGGATCGGGAGCGCCGGAGTTCGTCGTCGACCACGTCGAGGTGGTGAACGGCGACCCCAACCTGGCCGTCATCGTCGACGCGACCGCGCAGATCCCCAGCTTCCTCGGTGCGCCGGACGCGGACGGCGTGCGTCGCCTGCGACGTGACGCGTCTGGCGCCCTGGTCGCGGAGGGCTTCGAGGCCGTCCCGTTCCGCGTCCAGGTGCCGCCATCGGCGCTCGACGGAGGCGCCCCCGCGCCGGTGATGCAGTACGGGCATGGCTTCTTGGGCAGCCGCGCTGAGGCCGACAACGGCTGGCTGCGCGAGATGGCGCAGCGCCACCGCTTCTTGATCCTCGCGTGCGACATGCAGGGCATGTCCGACGCCTCGACCCTGATCTGGTCGCGCGTGCTGCTCAACGACGCGGGCCACATGGGCTGGTTGACCGACGAGGCGATGCAGGGCGTCGTCAACCACCTGGCGCTGCAGCGCCTGATGAAGCTCGGGATGAACGGTCAGGCGCCTACGGAGCTGCTCACCGAAGGCGGGGATCCGATGTGGGACCCGGCCCAGCTCTGGTACCACGGCAATTCTCAGGGCGGGACGATGGGCACGCTGGTGCTCGCGACCTCGCGAGACGTCACCCGTGGCGTGCTCGGCGTGCCGGGCGCGGCGTTTCCGTTCCTGCTCGACCGCAGCTCGGACTTCGTGGACTGGGCGGGCCTGCTCCAGGTCGCGTACCCGGACCCGGGTGACCTCACGATCGTGCTCGGCCTGCTCGGCACCGCGTGGGACCGCATGGACGGGCTCACCTGGGCGCCAAAGGTCGGCGCCGATCCGTTGCCCGGCACGCCCGCCCATCAGGCGCTGCTGCATGCAGGCCTGGAGGACGCGCAGGTCATGAACGAGATCAGCTGGGAGCTGGCGCGCGCGATGGGCGCGGTCCAGCCCGAAGGGAACGCGCGCCCGATCTGGGGGATCTCGCCGGTGTCGCTGCCCACCACAGCCGCGCCCGCGGTGATGGTGAACTGGGATTTCGGTGTCGCGCCGGATGCGACGCCGATGGATCCGCCTGCGTCGGAGACCGACACCCACGGCGATCCCCGCAAGCTCCACGAGGCGCAGGACCAGTCGGTGCACTTCCTGTCGACCGGGGAGGTCATCGACACCTGCGCGGGTGGGCCCTGCCTGTTCGCGAGGCCTTGAGCGGGACATCCTCGGACGCGTCAGCGGGTTCGGACGCGGTTATGGGCGCAACCTGTTCTAGTCGTGCCTGGAGGCCGCGGTGATCGGTGCGTTTCTGCTCTCAGCGGCGCTCGCAGGGGAGCCCACCTCGTACGTCGCGTCGACGGGCGCCGTGGTCGGCACGGTCAGCCTGCCTGTCTCGCCGGACAAGGTGCTGACGTTCGTGTCAGACCCCATCGCGACCAACCGGGTCGCCGGCGGCTCGACGCGCGTCACGCTCGTGGAGCAGCAGGGCGCCTGTATGGTGCTCGACTACCTGTCTCCGTCGGTGATCGCGGACGTGCACTACCGGGTGCGCCAGTGTCCGATCGCAGGTGGGTTCGAGTCCAACCTGATCGAGTCGGACTCGTTCTCCCAGTACCATGCCCATTACACGCTGACGCCGGAAGGGGCCGGCACGCTGCTGCGCTACGAGGTCGCCATGACCGTCACGCTCTGGGTGCCCAAGTCGCTGGTGGAGCAGACCACCAAGCGTGAGGTGCGCAAGATGATGGGCAGCTTCCTCGAGCACTTCACCGGCGGGTCCTGAGCCTCGGATGTCCAGCTCCTGGCTCCTGTACATGCTGGTCGTCCTGTTGGGCGGCAACCCGCTCCTGGCGTTGGCGCTGGTCGCGGCGTCGGCGTGGGGTGGCAACGCCTGGTGGCGGGGGCGCGCGTGGCGGCCATGGGGCCCACTGGAGCGCTGGCAGAAGCGGCGTGAGCTGCGCGCCAAGCTGGCGGTCAACCCGCACGACCTGACCACGCGTGGCGAGCTCGGACGGATGCTGGTGGAGCGTGGGCAGTACGCCGAGGCTCGCGATGAGCTGGAGCAGGTGTGCGGGCGGGGCAAGACGTTGGCCTTGCCGGCGTGGCATCTCGGTCAGGCCTACCTCAAACTGGGCGACCTGGACCAAGGCGAGCGTTGGATCGAGCACGCGCTCTCACTGCGCAAGGACCTCGGCTACGGGCAGCCGGTCATGGACCTGGGCGACTACTTCTTCGACCGTCAGCGCTACGCGGACGCGCTGCCCTGCTACGAGCGCGGTCTCGCGGTGCACGGCGGATCGATCGAAGGGCGCTACAAGCTGGGGCGCTGTCGGCTGGCCACCGGCGATGCGTCGGGCGCGTGCGCCATGTTCGACGAGGCGATTGGGGCGTACGATGCCTCTCCGGCGTTCAAGCGCGCGCAGGACCGCGCCTGGCGGTGGCGGGCGTGGTGGTGGCGACCCAAGTCCTGAGGTTGGCCGCGAACTGTCGCGGTGTGGTGACTTGGCCCTGGGAAATCCGTTAAAGGTCGTGGAATCGTCACGGGACTCCACGCCACCATGTCGGCAGACGCCCAACCCACCCCACCGACGTCCGCCCTGCTCCGAATGGTGCCTGCGCTGGATTCGCTCCGGACCTACGGCGTCGCGGATTTTCGGGCCGACCTGCTCGCGGGCATGACCGTCGCGGCCATCGCGGTTCCCCAGGCGATGGCCTACGCGATGGTGGCTGGGCTCCCGCCCCAGTACGGCCTGTACACCGCGATCGTGATGACCGCGGTGGGCGCGCTCTTCGACTCGTCGAAGCAGCTGATCAACGGGCCGACGAACGCGATCTCCATCGCCGTGCTGAGCGCGCTCGCGGTGGCGACCACGCCCGAAGAGCGGATCAGCGGCGCCATCCTGCTCGCGTTCATGGTGGGGTCGATCCAGGTCGGCATCACGCTGCTGCGCCTGGGTGACCTGACCCGCTTCATCTCCCACTCGGTGATCGTCGGCTTCACGCTGGGCGCGAGCGGCCTGTTGGTGCTCGACCAGCTCAAGAACCTGCTGGGGATGAAGGCGGTCGGCGACGTGCACGACCACTTCCTCGTGCGCTTCTGGCTGACCATGACCCAGGGCGGGGGCGTCCACATGCCCACGCTGATGGTGGGCCTTGGGACCATGGCGCTGGTGATCGGGCTGCGGATGATCAAGCAGCGCCTCGGCTGGACGATCCTGCCTGAGCTTCTGCTGGTGGTGATGGCCGTGTCGGGGCTGTCGGCGTGGTGGGGCCTGGACGCGCAGGGCGTGAAGCTGGTCGGCGAGATCCCGGCGTCGCTGCCCAGCTTTGCGCTGCCCGAGTTTGACGCGGTGATCATGCGCCGCTTGTCCGCGAGCGCGCTCGCCATCGCCGTGCTCGGCCTGCTGGAGGCCATCTCCATGGCCAAGGCGATCGCCGCGCAGACCGGCCAGCGGCTGGACATGAACCAGCAGTGCATGAGCGAAGGCCTGGCGAACCTCAGCGGCAGCTTCTTCCACTGCATCCCGGGGTCGGGGTCGTTGACGCGGTCCGCGATCAACCAGCAGGCCGGCGCCCGGACCCAGTGGTCGGGCGTGATCTCCGCGGTGTCGGTCGCCGCGATCATGTTGATGTTCGCCCCGTACGCGCGCTTCATCCCGAAGGCTGCGCTCGCGGGCATCCTGGTGGTCTCAGCGTGGCGCATGGTCGACCGACACGCGCTCGCCTACCACTGGCGCGCGTCGCGCTTCGATGCGGTGATCGTGGGCGTGACGGCGTTCGCGGCGATCGCGGTCTCGGTCGAGTTCTGCGTCCTGATCGGCGTGTTCATGTCGTTCATGCTGACCGTGCCGCGCGCGGGTCGCATGCTGCTGACCGAGTTCGTGGTCACCCCCCAGGGCGTGATCCACGAGCGGGTCTCGGACGACGCGCGCTGCGATCGGATCTTGATCTTTGGTTTGGAAGGGGAGCTGTTCTTCGGCGCCGCCAGCGCGCTGGAGTCGCACTTCGACGAGATCGAGGCGCGGGTGCTGCCCGCCACCAAGGTGATCGTGCTGCGCATGAAGCGCGTCCGCAGCCCGGACGCCGTGTGCATGACCCTCATCGACGGCTTCTTGAGCCGCATGCGCGCCCGCGGCGTGCACGTCATCATGTGCGGCGTTCGCGCCGACCTCAACGAGGCGCTGGAGCGAACGGGCATCACCCGCACGCTGGGGCCCAACCAGGTGTTCCACGAGGCGGCCGTCCGGCACTCCAGCACGCTCCAGGCCGTTCGGCACGCCTACAGCATGCTGGACACGTTCTGCGACCACTGCCCTCGGCGTGATCCGGCGAATCGGGACCAGGCGCTTTACTACTTGGTGTGAAGGTGGGTTATGCCCCGTGGCGGCTTGCCCGCGCGTCCGCGCTCGGCGCGTCCAACGGTCGCGTCGTGCGCACCGGGCAGGGAGACCGCATGGGAATCGAAGCCGTCGGCATCACCGACATCGGGTTGAAGCGCGACCGCAATGAGGACGCGTTCCTGATGAACGAGGAGCTTGCCCTGTACGTCGTCGCCGACGGCATGGGCGGCCACGTCGGAGGCCAGCACGCGTCCACGCTCGCCGTGAACACGGTCGAGGAGATGGTGGGCGAGCTGATCTTGCCGTCGGGCACCGAGTCCGGCTCGGTGGATCCGGTCGACGCCGTCCGTCGCGGTCTGGACGAGGCGGTCCGGCTCGCTGGCAAGCGGATCTACGCGTGGGCGACCGACCACCCCGAGTTCAAGGGCATGGGCACCACCATCGTGGTCGTCCTGACCCACGGCAGCAACGCCTACGTCGCCCACGTCGGCGACAGCCGCGTCTACCTCATCCGCGACGGCGCCATCGAGCAGATCACGGACGACCACAGCCTGGTCGCCCAGTCCATCCGCGACGGCCTGATCACCGAAGAGCAGGCGAAGAGCCACCGCATGCGCAACGTCATCACCCGCGCGCTCGGGTTCAACCCCGACGTCGAGGTGGACGTGCAGGTCCGGGCGCTCCGCCGCGGCGATCGCTTCCTGCTTTGCACCGACGGCCTGTCGGGCAAGATGGACGCGCACGAGATGAAGGACCTGGTCGAGCGCTACGAGGGCGCCGAGGCCCTGCGTCAGCTCGTGGGCCTCGCGTGCGCCCGCGGCGGCGACGACAACGTCACCGTCGTGATGCTCAAGGTCGAGGACGCCGCGTGATCCCTCCCGCCCGCGACCCCCGGATGGATCGCGGCGTCGGTCGGGCTGTCGTCAGCGTGTCCGCCTCGCCGATCGACGGTCGCGTCGGGCGCGTGCTGACGCCGCTCGCCTTTGTGCTGGCGGTCGGGCTGGCGTTCACGCTGCCCCGCGCGGTGGCCTACGCGGGCCTTGTCGACGAGAACCTGGCGTTGAAGGGCAAGCTCGAGCAGGTCGACCACACCATGGGCGAGGTCGACCGCATCCTGAGCCGCTTGCGGCTGTACGACGCCCAGCTGCGCTCGCTCAGCGAGGCGCGCGGCGCGCACGGCCCCATCCCAGACGTCGGGCCCATGTCGGGCGACGTCTTGGAGTACGCGGACGACCTGGAAGACGATGCGCTGACGCTCGATGCGCCGATGCTTACGTCCGACGACGTGCTCGACGGCACCACCATCACCTCCGACGATCTGCGCCCCGCCGACGCCTGGGCGGCCGACATCGCCGACCGGGTGACCGGGTTCGTCGACCAGTTCGACAGCTCCGAGGCGGAGCTGGCCGCGCTGATGGCGGATCTGGAGGCCCTGCGGTCGATCCACCAGGCGCTCCCCGCGGTCTGGCCGTCCGAGGGCGAGATCAGCTCGGGCTTTGGTTGGCGGCGCGATCCCATCCGCCGCTACACCAAGTTCCACGCTGGCTTGGACATCGCGAACGACCCGGGCACGCCGATCGAGTCCGTGGCGGACGGCACCGTGGTGCGCGCCGAGTACACGTCCGGCTACGGCAACATGGTCGACATTGACCATGGGTTCGGGATCGTGACCCGCTATGGCCACTGCTCGGCGCTGCTCGTCACCGCCGGGGATCACGTCCAGCGGGGCGACCCGATCGCCCTCATGGGCAGCACGGGCCGGAGCACCGGCCCCCACGTGCACTTCGAGATCCGGATCGACGGCAGCGCCCAGGATCCGCTTAAATACCTGCCTCGATAGGCTGCCCGGGTTGCCGGTCGGCGGAATGGTGAGCAAGAGAGCCCACCGTTCCGGTCCCCCCCGGAAGTTGGGTCTGGAGACGCGCCGGTCATGTTGGACTCGTTCACGGGTGTTCTCAAGAAGGTGTTCGGCGACGCAAATGACCGCGAGGTCCGGCGCATCCAGCCGGTCGTCGCCCAGGTCGCGGCGCTCGAACCGAAGATCCAGGCCCTCGATGATCGCGAGCTGGCCGCCCAGACCGTGCGCTTCAAGGAGCGCCTGGAGCGCGGCGAGCCGCTCGACGACCTGCTGCCGGAGGCCTACGCCACCGTTCGCGAGGCCGGCAAGCGCGCCATGGGCATGCGCCACTTCGACTGCCAGATCATTGGTGGTACCGTCATCCACCAGGGCAAGATCGCCGAGATGCGCACCGGTGAGGGCAAGACCCTCGTCGCCACGCTGCCGGTCTACCTGAACGCGCTGTCCGGCAAGGGCGTGCACCTGGTCACGGTCAACGACTACCTGGCCAAGCGCGACGCCGAGTGGATGGCCAAACTCTACAACTTCCTCGGCCTCTCCGTCGGCACCATCCTGTCGGGTGACCGGAACCAGGCGAGCAAGCGGGCGGCCTACGCGGCGGACATCACGTACGGCACGAACAACGAGTTCGGCTTCGACTACCTCCGCGACAACATGAAGTACAACGTGGAGGACTACGTCCAGCGCGGTCACAACTTCGCGATCGTGGACGAGGTCGACTCGATCCTGGTCGACGAGGCGCGCACCCCGCTGATCATCTCGGGCCCCACGAACCAGTCGGTCGACCTGTACAACGTGGTCGACGCCGTCGTCCCACTGCTGGTCAAGGACCGCGACTTCACGCTCGATGAGAAGTCCCGCAACGTCAGCCTGACCGAGGACGGCATCGCGAACGTGGAGGACAAACTCCACGTCGACAACCTCTACGATCCGCAGAACATCGAGATCCTGCACCACGCGATGGCCGCGCTGCGCGCGCACCATCTCTACAAGCGTGACCGCGACTACGTCGTGCGCCCCGACGAGTACGGCAAGCTCGAAGTGACCATCGTCGATGAGTTCACGGGCCGCATGATGAAGGGCCGCCGCTGGAGCGACGGTCTTCACCAAGCGATCGAGGCCAAGGAGAAGGTGGAGGTCCAGGAAGAAAGCCAGACCTACGCCACGATCACGTACCAGAACTACTACCGTATGTATGGCAAGCTCGCGGGCATGACCGGCACCGCGGCGACGGAAGCGGCCGAGTTCCACGAGATCTACAAGCTCAACGTGGTGGTCATCCCCACCAACCGCCCCGTGGCCCGCAAGGACTACGAGGACCTGGTCTACAAGAACCAGAACGGCAAGTTCCGCGCGGTCGTCGAGGACATCAAGGCCGTCCACGCCAAGGGCCAGCCCGTCCTGGTCGGCACCACGTCGGTCGAGAAGTCCGCGCTGGTGGCGCGCATGCTGGAGGCCGAGGGCATCCCGCACGAGGTCCTCAACGCCAAAGAGCACGAGCGCGAGGCGCACATCGTCGCGCAGGCGGGTCGCCCGGGCGCGGTCACCATCTCCACCAATATGGCGGGCCGCGGCACCGACATCAAGCTCGGCGGAAACCCCGAGGAGATGGCGCGTCAGGAGCTCGTCGCGCAGGGCATCGACCCCACGGTCGACGTTGACGCCTACGCCGCGGCGCTCGCCAAGTTCACCAAGCAGTGCGCCGAGGAGTGTGAGAAGGTCAAGTCCTTCGGCGGCCTGCACATCCTGGGCACCGAGCGCCACGAGTCCCGTCGCGTCGACAACCAGCTGCGCGGCCGCGCCGGTCGTCAGGGCGATCCTGGCTCATCCAAGTTCTTCGTCGCGCTCGATGACCCCCTGATGCGCATGTTCGGGTCGGATCGCATCGTGAAGTGGATGGAGCGCATGGGCCTCCAGGAAGACGAGGCGATCGAGGCCAAGATGGTGACCAGCGCCATCGAGGGCGCCCAGAAGAAGGTCGAGGCCTACCACTTCGGCATCCGCAAGAACCTCCTCGAGTACGACGACGTCATGAACTACCAGCGCAAGGGCGTGTACGATCTGCGTCGTCGCGCGCTGGAAGGGCAGGGCATCCGCCAGATGGTGGACGAGTCGGTCACGTCCGCGGTCGGCGACATGCTCGACGACTACGCGGACGAGGGCCTCAACCCCACCATGTGGAACGTGAAGGGGATCCGCGAGGCCCTCGCCAAGACCTTCAACGTCCAGTGGGACAGCACGGACGAGCAGATCCGCGACACCGCGCACGTCGACCTTGAGGCGCGCGTGCGTGCGGACGCCACCAAGGCAATCGAGCTCAAGGCCAACGAGCTGGGCCCCCAGTTCGACCCGATCGCGCGCATGCTGCTGCTCCGCACCACGGACGACCTGTGGCGCGGGCACCTGCTCGCCATCGACCGCCTCCGTCAGGGCGTCGGCATCCGCGGCTACGGTCAGCGCAACCCGCTGCTGGAGTACAAGCGCGAGGCCTACCAGATGTTCCTGATGATGGCCGCCGCGCGCGACGAGATGGTGCTCCAGCGCCTGATGACCGCCGCGCCTCCTCCTCCGCCGGCGCTGCAGCCGTCGTCGGTGCAGGGGCTGCCCCAGGTCCGCATGACCAGCGCGCCCGAGGACGCCGCGTCCGCCGCGCTCGCAGGGGATGGCGCCGCCGCCCTGTTCGGCTTGGATATGCCCGAGGAGCCGGCTCCGCCGCCGCCCCGTCGGCCCGAGCCGGGCGACGAGGCACGCGCGTTCGCCGAGGCCTACGGCATCAAGAAGAACGACCCGTGCCCCTGTGGCAGCGGGCAGAAGTTCAAGAAGTGCTGTGGTCGCAAGGACGACGACGCGGACGCGGCCGCCGCCACCTGAGGCGCGGCTCGCGGTCGACAGGGTCGGTGACCCCGGGCGCTGTGGCCCGGGGAGCTTGATCAGGCTCGCGGCGCCGGATAATGGGCGCTGCCCGCTCGGAGATGGTCTCCGGGAAGGGTGAATTCGCACGCTGGATCCACGGAATCCCCCTCGGTGCCTCGCCTGATGCGAGGTCGGGACGGTTCCCCGGCGGTCGTACAACCAAACAGGATGTCGCTCATGATGAACATCTCCCTGCGTGACCTGCTCGAGGCAGGCGTCCACTTCGGCCACCAGACCGGTCGCTGGAACCCCAAGATGAAGCCGTACATCTACGGCGCCAAGGACGGGATCCACGTCATCGACCTGCAGAAGACGGCCAAGGGCCTGATCGACGCCAGCCGCTTCGCGACCGCCACGGTCCAGTCGGGTCGCCCGGTCCTGTTCGTCGGCACCAAGCGCGCGGCCCGCGACATCGTCGTGGAAGAGGCCAAGCGCGCTGGCATGCCCTACGTCTCGCACCGCTGGCTCGGCGGCACCCTGACCAACTGGGTCACCGTGAAGAAGTCCATCGAGAAGCTCCTCAAGCTGGAGCACGCTCGTGACGAAGGCCGCTTCGAGCTCCTCACCAAGAAGGAAGCCCTCGAGCTGACCCGTGAGATCGCCAAGATGGACCGCGACCTCGGCGGCATCAAGCACCTCAAGGGCCTGCCCTCGGCCATCTTCATCATCGACCCCAAGAAGGAGCACATCGCCATCCAGGAGGCCGCTTCGCTCGGCATCCCCGTGATCGGCCTCTGCGACACGAACTGCGATCCGAGCGGCATCTCCTACGTGATCCCCGGCAACGATGACGCCATCAAGTCCGTCCGCCTGTTCACGGGCGCCGTGGCTGACGCCTGCATCGAGGGCCGCAACGCCTCCACCAACCGCTCTTCGGGCGCTTGGGTTGGCGAGCAGTCCATCGCCGCGGAAGGCGAAGTCGAGATCGTGAAGCGTGGCGGCCCCGCGGTCGAGCCCGCCGCCGAGACCGACGCCGAGGCCTGATCGGCCCCCCGCGCCCGGGGCGTGTCCTGACGGACCGCCCTGGCCCCGTCCCTACCCAACTTTGGAGATTCCATGTCCGCCGAGCTGATCAAGGAGCTCCGCGCCCGTACGGGTGCGGGTATGTCCGACTGCAAGAAGGCCCTCGTCGAGAACGACAACGACCTGTCCAAGGCCGCGGACTGGCTCCGCGTCAAGGGCATGGCGGCCGCCGCCAAGAAGTCGGGCCGCATCGCCGCGGAAGGCCTGGTTGGGCACTACGTGCACGCCGGCGGCCGCATCGCGGTGCTGGTTGAAGTCAACTGCGAGACCGACTTCGTGTCGCTCAACGAAGGCTTCCAGACCCTGGTCAAGGACATCGCGATGCACATCGCGTCCGAGAAGCCGCTCTTCGTCTCCAAGGACGAGGTCGATCCGGCCGCCTACGAGGCCGAGAAGGCCGTGCAGATCGGCCGCGTTCTGGAGGAGGGCAAGCCCGCCGCCGTCGCCGAGAAGATCGTCGAAGGCCGCATGAAGAAGTGGCTCTCCGAGGTCGTGCTCCTCGAGCAGACCTTCATCAAGGACGACACCAAGACCATCGCCTCGATGATTTCGGACGCCGTCGCCAAGATCGGTGAGAACATCAAGATCCGTCGCTTCACCCGCTACGAAGTGGGTGAGGGACTCGAGAAGCGCTCGGCCGACTTCGCGGCCGAAGTGGCCGAAGTGGCCGCAGCCGCCGCTCACTAGAGACCAGGGGCCGACGCGAAAGCGCCGGCCCTTTTTGCATGTGGGGCTCGTCCCCACGACCCGACCGCGCGTCGTCCCAACTACCGCCGACCAGGAGAGCCGCCATGGCCACCAGCTACAAGAGAGTCCTCATCAAGCTCTCGGGCGAGATGCTCGGCGGAAAGGCCGGCGGCGGGATCGACCTTGAGGCGCTGGACTGGTTCGCCTCCGAGATCAAGACCGTGCGCGACCAGGGCGTGCAGGTCGCCGTGATCATTGGCGGCGGCAACATCTTCCGCGGCATCGCGGGCGCCGCTCAGGGCATGGACCGCACCGGCGCGGACCAGATGGGCATGCTCGCCACCGTGATCAACGCGCTGGCCCTGCAGGACGCGCTGGAGCGCCACGGCTGCATGACCCGCGTGATGAGCGCGCTCAAGATGGACCAGATCGCCGAGCCCTACATCCGTCGTCGCGCGCTGCGGCACATGGAGAAGGGTCGCGCGGTCATCTTCGCCGGCGGCACCGGCAGCCCCTACTTCTCGACCGACACGGCCGCCGCCCTGCGCGCCGCCGAGATCCACGCGGACATCATCCTCAAGGCCACCAAGGTCGACGGCGTGTACGACAAGGACCCGATGATCTACCCGGACGCCGTGCGCTTCCCGCGCCTGACGTACATGGACGTGCTCGGCCGTGGCCTCAAGGTGATGGACAGCACGGCGATCAGCCTGTGCATGGACAACGACCTCCCCATCTACGTCGTGTCGTTCCGCGAGCGCGGGAACCTGGTGCGCGTCATCCAGGGAGAGGAGATCGGCACGCTCGTCACGGCGTCCTAGCCGTCCTGACCGCGCCCGTAGACGCGTTCCCCGTCAGCCGCCTCCCGGCGCGCGTGGCGCGGTGCAACGCGTTACCCCGTACCCGTTTCGGAGGACGTGATGGAAGAGTACCTGCAAGCGGCCGAAGACGACATGAAGTCCGCGGTCGAGGCGCTGGGCAAGGATCTTCAGAAGATCCGCACCGGTCGAGCCACGCCCAAGCTCCTGGAGAACGTCCAGGTCGAGGTCCAGTCGTACGGCGCCACCATGCCGCTCAATCAGCTGGCCACGGTGCAGGCGGCAGACGCGCGCCTCCTCGTCGTCACCCCCTGGGACAAGACCACGCTCCAGGACGTCGAGCGCGGCATCGTCGCGGCCGGCCTGGGCCTGAACCCGTCGAACGACGGCCAGATCCTGCGCGTGCCGATCCCGCCGCTGACGGCCGACCGTCGCCGCGACCTGGTCAAGCAGCTGCACACCATGGGCGAAGACGCCAAGGTGCGGGTGCGCCACGTTCGCCGCGAGTACAACGAGACCTTCAAGGAAGGCGAAGAGAGCGGAGACATCACCGAGGACCAGCTCACGCGGTACCTCGACAAGGTGCAGAAGCTCACGGATGACTACGTCGAGAAGATCGACGCGGTCTGTGGCGCCAAGGAGAAGGAAGTCGTCGAGGTGTAGGTTGGCAGAACCGAACGACGCTCGCGGCAGCGCGCGTCACGATGGCCCCATCCCGCGCCACATCGCCATCATCATGGATGGCAATGGCCGGTGGGCCCAGCAACATGGCCTCCCTCGCACCGCCGGTCACACGGCGGGGGCGGAGGCGGTCCGTGAGATCGTGCGTGCCTGCGGCGAGCTCGGCGTCGAGGTCCTGACGCTCTACTCCTTCTCGACCGAGAACTGGGCCCGTCCTGAGGACGAGGTGGCCGCGCTGATGGGGCTGCTCGAGACCTACCTGCGCGACGAGACGCCGGAGCTGCTCCACAACAACGTGCGTCTGCGCGGCATCGGCGAGCTGGATCAGCTCCCCGACAACGTGCGCTGGCTCCTGCACGCCGCTGAGGCGGCCACCGCTGACAACACGGGCATGGAGCTGCTGCTGGCGCTGTCGTACGGCAGCCGCGCGGAGCTGGTGTCCGCCATCCGCGACCTCGCGCGTGAGGTGGCGGCCGGTCGGCTGAAGGCCGACGACATCGACGAGGCGCTGGTCGGCTCGCGCCTCTACACCGCCGGTCTGCCGGATCCGGACCTGCTGATCCGCACCAGCGGTGACCTCCGTGTCTCCAACTTCTTGCTCTGGCAGATCGCCTACAGCGAGCTGTACGTCACGTCGGTGGCCTGGCCCGACTTCCGTCGGCCCCAGCTGCTGGAGGCGCTGCATGCGTATCAGGCGCGTGAGCGTCGTTTTGGCAAGACAGGTGCGCAGGTCACGCCCCCCGAGGAAGGCTCTTGACGTCCACCCGAATCCTGGCCGCGGTGGTAGGCCTCGCGCTCGTTCTGCCGTTGCTGATCTGGGGCGGAATGGCGGGCATGGTCCTCCTCGTGTGCATCGGCGGCGTGATCGCTCTCGACGAGTACGCGCGCATGGCCTTCCCCGAGGACAACCTGTTTGCGCTGGCGTGGATGACGCTGTGCTCGGGCGTGGTCGTCGCCTCCTGGCTGGCCTTCCCCGAGCACCTGGCGATCGTCGCGGGCGGCGTGGTGGTGCTGTCCATGGCCCAGGTCACGTTGCGGCCGGGTGACACACTCGACGGCGCGGCCGACAAGGCGGGGCGCTACGTGCTCGGCGTGGGCTGGATCGCGGGCCTGATGCCGTTCTTGCTGTCGCTGCGCGCGCTGGAGCACGGCATCACCTGGGTGTTCCTGGTGATGGTCATCGCCTGGATGGGTGACACCGGCGCCTACTTCGCGGGCCGCGCGTTCGGGAAGCACCCGCTGTACCCCAAGGTCAGCCCCAAGAAGACCGTCGAGGGCCTGGCGGGCGGCTTTGCGGGCTCCACGGTGGGCGTGGCGGTCGTGAAGATGCTCTTCCTGCCGCAGCTGACGCCACTGGATGTCATCTTCTATGGAGTCGTGGCGAGCGGCTTGGGCGTGATGGGCGACCTGTGCGAGTCCATGCTGAAGCGGGCCTTCAAGGTGAAGGACTCTGGTTGGATCATGCCCGGCCACGGAGGGATCCTGGATCGCATCGACTCCATGCTGTTTGTCGCGCCGACGGTCTACGCGTACGCTGTCCTGGTCCACGGGGCCTAGCGGATGCACATTCTCCAGTACTTGGCGGCCGGCGGCTTCGCGATCGGGTTCCTGATCCTGATCCACGAGGCGGGGCACTGGGCCGCCGCCAGGATGCTGGGCATCGGCGTGCCGATCTTCTCGATCGGCTTCGGGCCGCGCCTGTTCGGGTTCCGCGCGGGCGGGACCGACTTCCGCGTGAGCGCGCTCCCGTTTGGTGGCTACGCGTGGATCGCCGGCGGCGACCAGTTCGGCGAGGACGACGCGGACGCGCCCCCGCGCGAGGTCGACGGGTCGCAGAGCATCGCCAACCGCCCGGTGTGGCAGCGCCTGTTCGTCAACGGCGCCGGGCCCGCGGTCAACCTGATCGTGCCGTACTTCATGCTGATCGGCGTGCTGCTCCACGGCCTGCCTGAGGCGGGCAACCAGCTCGGCGAGGTCCTACCCAGCTCCACTGCCGAAGCGGCGGGCCTGCTGCCGGGCGACACCGTCGTCGGCGTGAATGGCCACGAGGTCGGCTACTGGAACGACATCCAGGACGAGCTGGACGAGGTGATCGACCACGGCGCGCCGATCCCGATGACGGTGGAGCGCGACGGCAAGCGCGTGGACCTCTCGCTGCCCGCGCACGCGATCACCGCGGATCCGGACGGCGAGGCCAACCTGGAGCGGCTGGGCATCGAGGCCGCCACGCTCACCGCGCGGGTCGGCGTCGAGTCCAGCACGTCGCCCGCGGGCCGCGCGGGCCTCAAGACCGGTGACGTGATCGCCGCGGTGGACGGCAAGGCGGTCGACAGCTGGCGCGGCATGCTCCAGGCGATGTCGGGCGCCACCCACACGCTGTCGGTGAAGCGGCCGTTCGACGTCGACCTGGATCAGGCCACGCCGTCTCGCAAGGCGCCCGAGAACCTCACCTTCACGATCGATCGCGCGGCGGGTGACTACGTGTCGCCGGTGCCCGCGTACGCCAACCCCTGGGGCTTCGCCCCGGCGATCGTCATGATGTTCGCGGTGAGCCAGGACAGCGTCGCCGAGAAGGCGGGCCTGAAGGGCGGCGACCGCATCGCCGTGGCCGACGGCCAGCCGATGCTCACGTTCGCGCAGCTGATCAACGCCACGCGCTCCACCTCGGTGAACGGCGCGCCGCCCCGCCAGATGGTGATCGGCGTGGTGCGTGAGGGCCAGCTGCTCTCCATCCCGCTGACGCCGCGCCTGCAGGTGGTGGACGGTCGTGAGACGCGCGCGCGTCCGCTGATCGGCGTGCAGAGCTACGGCGAGGTCGGCCGCTACATGCCGACGAAGGTGCGCCCGTTCACCGTGGCCGCCGCCGCCGCGCGCTCTGCCGAGACCATGGCCACGCAGATCGGCAACCAGTTCGCCATCCTGGGCAACCTGCTGACCGGCGCGTCCAGCGTGGAGAAGAACCTGGGCGGCCCTGTCGCCATGTTCGTCGCCGCCGGCGAGACCGCCTCGATGGGCGTCGTGTACTACGTGACCTTGCTCGCCGCGATGTCGATCGGCCTGGGCGTGATCAACCTGCTGCCGGTGCCCGTGTTCGACGGCGGCCGCATCACGTTTGACCTGATCGAGGCGGTGCGCGGTCGTCCCGTGTCGATCGAGGTGCGCGAGAAGACCATGATCGCGAGCATCGTCGGCGTCGTCCTGCTGATGGTCTACGTGACGCGCAACGACCTCCTCCGGTTCATCGCCCAGTACTTCGCGTGAAGACCCTCGCGATCGACACGACCGGCCCGGTGGTGGGCGTGGCGGCCTTTGACGGCGCGCGCGTGTCGGTGCGCTACGCGCGCGTCGGGCGCAATGTGGAGGCCGTGCTGCTCGACTGGGTGGTCGAGTGCTGCGCGGAGCTTGGCTTCACGGTCGGCGACGTCGACGGCGTGGCGGTCGCGGTGGGCCCGGGCGCGTTCACCGGCCTGCGCGTCGGTCTGTCCACGGCGATCGGCCTCGCGCTCGCGCGCGGCGTGCCGATGTGGGCCGGGTCTTCGCTGGTGTCGCGGGCGCGTCGTGCGGCGGGGCAGGGGAGCGTGATCGCCATGCTCGACGCCCGCAAACAGCGCGTCTATGCGTCGGCGGTCGTGGACGGCGTCGAGCGCACCGGCCCCGAGGACGTGGCGCCGCAGGTCGCGGTGTCCTGGATGACGGCGCCGTTCGTGGCGACCGGCGAAGGCGCGCTCGTGTACCGTGACGTGGTCGAGGCGGCCGGCGGCGTGGTGTTCGCGGACGCCGAGCACCCCGCGGTCGACGTGCTGGTGCGAATGGGCGCCGACGCGATCGCCCGCGGTGAGGGTGTGGCAGCGGTGGACATCACGCCGGTGTACGTGCGGGAGCCGGACGCGCGTCCGCGCGCGGGAGGGTCGACGTGAGCAAGGACGGTCTGCGGGTCGGTGTGGCGGGTGCGACGGGCGCCTTGGGCAAGGAGATCATCTCGGTGCTGGAGGCGTCGCCGTGGCGGCCTGGCACGATCGTGCCGCTGGCGAGCGCCAAGTCGACCGTGCCATTCGTCGAGTGGCAGGGCAGCCAGGTGGCCGTGGATGAGCTCGGTCACGAAGACCTCGGCTCGCTCGACGCCGTGTTCGTGGCGCTGCCGCGCGCGGTCGCGCGTGAGTTCGTGGAGCGTGCCGCGGTCGCGGGCGTGCGCGTGGTGGACGCCTCCGGCAGCCACCTGGACGACCTGAACTTCCCGCTGGTCCTGCCGTGGATGGGCCTGGACAAGCTGGCGGCGCCCCGCGCGCGCGACGTGGCGGCGATCCCGTCCGCCGCGGCCACGCTGGTGGGCACCGTCGTCGGCGCCATCGCCCGTGGGTTTGACGTCGGTTCGGTCACCGCGACCGTCATGACGCCCGCGTCCGCCGCCGGTCGCGACGCCATCGAGGAGCTGTCGCGCCAGGTGGTGTCGCTGTTCAACGGCTCGCCGCCGCCGCGCAAGGTCTACCCGCAGGGGCTGGCGTTCGACCTGCTGCCGCTGGTGGGCGAGGCCGGTGTGACCGGCTGGTCCACCGAGGAGATCCGCATCGCCGCGGAGATCGGTCGGCTCACCTCGGTGCGCGCGGACGTCACGCTCGTCGCGGCGCCGCTGTTCTCCGGCATGGCGGCCACCATCCGCGTCGAGATCGACGAGGACGTGCTGGTCGAGGACGTGATCGACAAGCTCGAGGAGGGCCTGGTGAAGGTCACGGTGGGCAGCGATCCGCGCAAGCTGCCGCGCCCGCGCAAGCTCGAAGGCGAGCGTCAGGTGCACGTCGCGCGTGTCCGTCGCACGCTGGACGGCAAGGCGATCGAGCTGTGGGCGAGCATGGACAACCTGCGGGTCGCGGCAGTGGCGGCCGTCGGCACCATGGCGGCGCTGCTCGATCGGGAAGAGGGCTGAGCGCGACCGCGCGTCGCGACCGGGTGCGCGAGCGCGGTCGTGGATGACAGTTTGTCCACGGTCGGGGGCGCTTCGGGACCCCAGGGACAGCTTGTCTCAGCGGGGGCCCGGAAGGCCTCGAAAACCCGGCCAGATGCGCGTCGGCACGGAGCTTGCTAACGGGTTGGCGGCGCATGGTGCGCGGTGGGGCGTCGCATGCTCGGTTGGTTGAGCCTGGTCGGTTTTGCGCTCGCTGCGCCCCCGGATCACGCCCCGACGGGCGCCTCGTTCGGCACCGCCAGCGCGGGCAGCGCCATCACCCGTATGGTCATGTCCAAGGACAAGCTGCGGGTCGCGGGCGTGTCGGATGCGGGCGGCCTGCTGTCCGCGCGCAAGGGTCAGGTGATCCTGGTGGATGCCAGCACCTGGACCGTCGGCGAGACCTCGTTCGCGACCGACGAGTGCTACGCGCTTTCGGTGGCGGTCGCGCCGCGCGCCGCCGGCGGCGACTGGGTCTGGATCGGCTGCCAGGACGGCACCATCGAGACCTGGCTTTGGAAGAGCGGCACACTCTCCGCCTACAAGGGCACGGGCACCAAGGCCCAGGTGTTCGACCTGGCCTCGCTGACCGACGGCACCGCCGCTCGCAGCGTGATCGGCCTGTGGCCGGGGGCGACGGGCGACGTGCTCTACGCGCTCGATGACGGAGACGCGTCGCAGGACACGTACGCGCACAAGCTGTTCGTCACGGACGGCGAGCTGACCGAGGACACGACCTACGCGCCGTCGGGCATCTTCGGCGACGCCGATCCGATCGACGCGGTGCTGCGCCCCGGCCTGCTCAGCGACGACCCAGGCCAGGTCATCGTGGCGCACGGCGGGTCCAACTTCGCGATCTGGACGCTCTCGTCGGGCTTCGTCCAGCGCTCGCAGCTTGCCCTGCTGGCGCTCGACCCCACCGATCTCTCGCCACACGAGCTATCAGGCGCCTACGTCGCCGAGCGCGCGAACGACCGCATCTCGCGCTGGGACGGCACCACCTCGCCGAACTCCGTCGTCGTGCTGCGCGCCACCGGCCTGAACGCGCCGCGCTCGATCGTCTCGGTGACCGACTCCACGACGTCCGTCGTGTCGCACCTGGTGGCGGACGGCGACGGCAGCGGCAACCACCGCATCCAGGTGTTCGCCGACGTCACGGCCGAGCCGACCAGCGAGTTCAGCCTGGACTTCGTCACCGCCGACATGGTGTCAGGCCTCGACGGCTACGTGTTCGCCGGGACCGAAGGCGGCACCATCCGCGTGCTTACGCGGGGGCCGTGGGTCGACAAGGTCAAGCTGTCCAAGAGCTCGGCCGTGTCCGGCGACTCGGTCGACTTGACCTTCAAGTCCGACACCGACGGCAGCTACAACGTCGTACAAGACGGCACCTACAGCGGCGGCGGCACCACGCTGTCGTCGGGCGACGTCACGGCGAGCGCCAGCGGCACGGCCAGCTTCACGGTGGACTCCACCTGGACCGAAGGCGATCACTCGGTCTGGGTGCGCGTGACGGACGGCGGCGGTGACGTGGGCTACGCCCGCGCCGTGCTGACCATCGACAACCCGCCGACCGGCGTGCAGCTGCGCGACGCGAACGTCGGGTTCATCAACCGCGGCATCGTCCTGAACTTCGACGCGCTCACCGCGTCGGACACAACAGGCTACGATGTGTACATCTCGCGCGACCCGTTCACCGACGCGGACTATCCGGACGGCAGTGGGCCCACGGGCGTCGTCGACGGCGTCACGTCTCCCATCTCGGTCGACCAGCCCACGGACTCCAGCACCGTGACGGTCACGATCCCCAAGCTGGTCAACGATACGACCTACTATGTCGCGGTACGCGGCAAGGATTCCAAGAGGTCCGGCCCCATGAGCAATGTGGTTTCCGAGACGCCCCGCGCCACCCTCTCCGCGTCCGACGTGACCGGCGAGGTTGGCGGTCCCCCCGCGTGGTGCGCCACCGGCCCCACGGGCCTGCTTGGCGGCATTGGCGTGCTGGGCGCGGCCGCCCTGATCCGCCGTCGTCGTGGCGCGCTCGCGGCGCTCGCGGTCGCGGCCCTGACCACCTCGTCCGTCGCGCGCGCGCAGGACGCGGAGGACGACGGCGGTCCGCCATCCACGCGCTCTCGTGGCCTGAGCCGCTTTGATCGCGACGTGACGCCCGCGTGGGGCAACTTCACGTTCGACGGCGGCAGCTACGCCTACAAGGACGCGACGATCCAGAGCATCTATGGCCAGCGCGGCGTGGACTTCCGGGTGTCGGCCGGCGTCCAGCTGTTCCGCTACGCCGAGGTCAACGTCGGCGTCGGCCTGATCACCAAGAAGGGCTTCACGGTGGACTCCACCGGCCAGACGTCGGCCGAGTACACCCGCCTGCAGATGGCGCCGTTCTCGCTGGACGCCCGCCTGCGGCTGCACGTGATCGACGAGCAGCCGGTCGTGCCGTTTGGCGGCGTGGGCGTGGACTGGATCTTCTGGCGTGAGACCCCGCTCGACGCCGACAAGGTGCCGGTGGCCGCGGGTCGCATCGTCGGCTCCAAGCTCGGCTGGCACTGGGACGCGGGCGTGAACATCCTGCTCGACACCTTCGCGCCCAACCGCGCGAGTGAGCTCGAGGCCCGCTCCGGCATCAACGACACCTGGCTGACCATCCAGTACCGCAAGCAGATCGTCGGCAAGACCGGGGACGCCGGGCTGGATCTGGACGGCTGGACGCTGTCCGGCGGCCTGAAGATCGACTTCTAGTCGTCCTGCTCGTCGTCAGACGGGGCTTCGCCGCCGACGTACTCGACGTAGACCAGCGTCAGCCCTTGGGGCGGCGCGGTCTTGCCCAGGTGCTTGCGGTCCGCAGCGTTCAGGATGGCTTCAAACCCGGCGACGTCGATCTTGCGCGTGCCCACGCTGTACAGCGTGCCCGCGAGGATCCGCACCATGTGGCGCAGGAACCCGTTGCCGACGATCTCGAAGTGCACGAGGTCGCCTTCGCGGCGGACGCGCGCGTCCTCGACTGTGCGGACGGCGTGCGTGCTCGCGCAGCCCGCCGCGCGGAACGACGCGAAGTCGTGTCGACCGATCACGAGCCTGGCGGCCTCGTGCATGCGCTCCACGTCGACCGTGTGGCCGAGGTGCCACACCCGGTCGGCGAGCATCGGGCTTCGCGCAGGGCGCTCCAGGAACGTGTAGCGGTAGAGCTTGCGACGGGCCTGACGGCGCGGGTCGAAGTCTGGATCCACCACGTCCGCAGACAGGCACGCGACGTCCGGCGGGAGGAGGGAGTTGAGGCCCTTCATCACGCCGCGCTCGGTGCGCTCCGCGGTGGTGTCGAAGACCGCCACCTGCGCGAGGGCGTGCACGCCGGCGTCCGTGCGACCGGATCCAGCGACGTGTGTCTCGTGGCCGAGCAGCTCAGCGAGCGCGGCCTGGATCACGCCCTGCACAGAGCGACCGTTCGGCTGGACCTGCCAGCCGACGAACTCTGTCCCACGGTACTCGAGCACGAGACGAAAGCGCGTCATGCTCGGATCCTATGAGGCGGGGGCGCGCCACGCTGGGAGACCAGCCGGCGCGCGCGCTTGACCGCGACGACGAGATCAGTCTTCTTCGACGATCTCTTCTTCGCCGCCATCTTCCTCGGGCTCTTCCTCGTCGACCATGTCGTCGTCGAGCTCGTCGTCCTCGCCCAGCTCGTCGGGATCGAAGGAGGAGTCGGACAGGTTCTCGTCGTCCTCGTCGTCCACGCGGCTCTTGCCGGACAGCAGCGACTTGATGTCACGGACGGGCGCCAGGCTCTGGTCCGCGCCGCACTCAGGGCAGTTGGGCTGCGGGCGGTTCAAGTCGTAGAACTTGGTCCCGCACTGGAAACACGCGTAGCGGTTACCGAGCTTCGCCTTGTCGTAATTCACGCGGACCTCAAGTGGTGTAGAAGGGCGGGGCCACCTAGCCCATGCGCCAACGGTGCGTCAAGCCTGCGGGCGGACGCGGAGTCGGATATTATGGGCGGACAGCTGGCTTGGAGTCGCTAAGATGCGTCGTCATCTCCTTCCGTTCGTCACCGTCCTCGCGTACGCCTGCACCAACGGGGGCGCGGTCCCGAGCGACTTCAACTTCGACCAGCAGGTCGACGACGAGGCCGAGAACAACCAGGTCAGCAGCTCCAACGTCAAGATGTGCGTCGGCGGCGCCAACGTCTACCTGATGTGGATCGACAACCGGAACAACTTCAAGGACGTGTGGTTCAACTCGTCCTCCGACGGCGGCGCCACCTGGTCGGGCGCCACCCGCGTGAAGCAGGGCTCGGGCGACGCCAGCGGCCTGTCGCTGGCCTGCACCGGCGACCACGTGTTCGCCGCCTGGGAAGACACCCGCGACTCCGACTCGGCCTACCCGAACATCTACGTCAACTTCTCCAACGACGCCGGCCGCACCTGGCAGGAACAGGACCAGCGGATCGATAACGACCCCGAGGGTCGCTACATCTCCCTGGCGCCGCAGATCGCCATCTTCCAGGGCTCGGTGCACGTCGTGTGGTTCGACCAGATCAACGGCGCGCCCGAGATCTTCATCGCCACCTCGTCCAACGCGGGCCGCAATTTCGGCGACCCCATGCAGGTCAGCGGCGATCCGGAGAACCCGGGCGAGTACTGGTCCGGCAACCCGCGCGTCGCCATGGACGACAAGGGCCGCACGCACATCGCGTGGGAGACCACCAAGAGCGGCACGCAGGAGATCTTCTATTCCCGCGTGAACGAGACCGGCGACAACTTCACGCCGGCGCAGCGCGTGAACCTGGGCGAGAAGCCCGGCACGTTCTTCGCGTTCGCCCCGTCCATGGGCGTCAGCGGCGACAACGTCTACCTCGCGTGGCACGACACCCGCGGCGGCGACGGCCTCGACATGTTCTACAACTACTCGGCGAACGGCGGCGGGGACTGGCTCCAGGCGGCGGTCCGTCTTGAGTCCGACGCCCCCGGCTCCCACGAGAGCCGCGACGCCTCCATCGAGGTGGTGGACGACGTGGCCCACATGGTGTGGGAGGACAACGTCAACGGCGGCTACGACATCCTGTACCGCACCGCCAAGGCCGGCGTGCTGGGTGACGCCGAGATCCGCCTGGACGGCGGCGACTCGCCCGGCACCGGCAACTCGGTCCACCCCAAGATCACCTCCAAGGGTGACCTGATGATCACGGCCTGGGAAGACCTCCGCTCCGGCGGGGACAGCGGCCGTAACGACCTGTTCTACAACTTCAACTCCTCGGCGGATCCGGCTCGTCCCTGGGACAAGAACCGCGACTACCGCCTGAGCAGCGTGCAAGCGGGCTCGTCGTTCACCAAGGACCTCAACGTCGGCACCGACGGCGA
Organism: Pseudomonadota bacterium; assembly: GCA_947475315.1. Lineage (GTDB taxonomy): Bacteria > Myxococcota_A > UBA796 > UBA796 > CAIOSP01. The sequence goes on from CANJMY010000004.1 coordinate 62,405, forward strand.
GCTGGTCTACACGGCGTGGCTGGACTTCCGCGGCGGTGAGGAAGACGGAGACGTCTACTTTGCCGCTGTGGTCCCCGGCGAGGCCATCAGCACCGCCGAAGACGCGGTCGCCGCCGGCCTCACCAAGTAGCCCTGGTCGGATCGGCTTGACAGCCGACGCACGACCGCATAAACCGGCGGGGCTTTCTGGGAGCTCGCGCTCCCAACCCGCATCGTTTCACGAGTGGAATGCATGAACACCACCTTCTCCCCTAAGGCCGCTGACGTCGACGAAAAGTGGTTCGTCGTTGACGCTTCGGACTACAATCTCGGCCGTCTGGCCACCCGCGTCGCCACGGTGCTCCGCGGCAAGCACAAGGTCACCTTCGCGCCCCACGTGGACGGCGGTGACTTCGTGATCGTGGTCAATGCCAGCCAGGTCAACCTGACGGGCAACAAGCTCGATCGCAAGCACTACTACAACTACTCGGGCTACCCGGGCGGTCTGAAGTCGGTGGATGCGCGCACGCTTCGTGCGGAGAACCCCGAGCGCGTCATCATGGACGCGGTCAAGGGCATGCTCCCCAAGAACCGTCTCGCTCGCCAGATCATCAAGAAGCTGAAGGTGTACGGCGGGGCGGATCATCCCCACGCCGCGCAGAACCCTCAGCCCATCCCCGCGCACGTCTGAGGCCCACACACATGGCTCGCACCCCGACTCAGTACCAGGGCACCGGTCGCCGCAAGACCTCCACGGCCCGCGTCATCCTTCGCCCGGGCAATGGCACCATCATCGCCAACGGCCGCGCCCTTGAGGAGTACCTCCCCCGGGAAGTCCTCCGCATGGACCTCCGTCGCCCGCTCGAGATCTGCGAAGTGCAGGAGCAGTTCGACGTCCATGTGAACGTCAACGGCGGCGGCATGTCCGGTCAGGCCGGCGCGATGCGCCTCGGCATCGCCCGCGCGCTGCTGCTCGTGAACCCCGAGTTCCGCGCCCGCATGAAGCCCATGGGCCTTCTGACCCGTGACGCCCGCGAAGTTGAGCGCAAGAAGTACGGCAAGGCCGGCGCCCGCCGCAGCTTCCAGTTCAGCAAGCGCTAGTCGCTCGCCCTCCAGGCTCGCGAGCGCTAGTCGCTCGCCCTCCAGGCTCGCGAGCGCTAGTCGCTCGCCGTCTGGTCGAGCCGACGCGAGTCGCTCGTCCGCTGGGCAGACAAGCCGCTCCCCCGAATGGGTGGGCGGCTTTTCCGCTTTCTGGGTCCGAAGCCGCTCCCCCGAGAGGGTGGGCGGCTCTTCCTCCTTCTGGCCCTACGCGTCCGTGTTGGAGGTGCTCCGCGTACAAGTTCGCCGTTGGATCCGCTGCGGATCGGTGCGGGCTGCAGAGAAGTGAAATACCCCCGCGACAGGGCAGGCGAGGCCAAGTTAGACCCGCCCGGGCCGGTGCACGCATCGTCCCCCACGCTCTGAAACGGGGTTGACGCCGTGAAGCAGAAGTTCATTTTTGTGACTGGCGGCGTGTTGTCCGCGCTCGGCAAGGGCCTGTCCTCGGCGGCGCTCGGCGCGGCCCTGGGCGCTCGCGGCCTGCGCGTCACGCACCTGAAGATGGATCCGTACCTCAACGTGGATCCGGGCACGATGTCGCCCTACCAGCACGGCGAGGTGTTCGTCACCGACGACGGCGCCGAGACGGACTTGGACCTGGGCCACTACGAGCGCTTCGGCCTGCTCCGCATGAGCTCCCGCAACAGCTTCAGCACGGGCCGGGTCTACCAGACCATCCTCGATCGCGAGCGCCGCGGCGACTACCTCGGCCGCACCGTGCAGGTCATCCCGCACGTCACGGACGAGATCAAGAAGCGCATCCACGAGGCGGCCGAGGGCGCCGACCTGGCGATCGTCGAGGTTGGCGGCACGGTCGGCGACATCGAGTCGCTGCCGTTCCTGGAGGCCATCCGCCAGTTCCGAAACGACGTGGGTGAGGACAACGTCCTCTACATCCACCTCACGCTCGTCATCTACATGGGCGCGGCCGGTGAGCTCAAGACCAAGCCCACCCAGCACTCGGTCAAGGAGCTGCTCCGTCACGGCATCCAGCCGGACATGCTCTTCTGCCGCTGCGATCGGACCGTCCCGCGCGACCTCAAGAAGAAGATCGGCCTGTTCTGCAACCTGGCCGAGCAGGACGTCATCAGCGTCGAGAACGTCGACCACATCTACGAGCTGCCCACCAAGCTGCACCGCGAGGGCGTGGACGACCGCGTCTGCGAGAAGCTCAGCATCTGGGCCCCCCGCGCCAACCTGGACGCCTGGGACGAGATGCTCGCCAAGCTGCGCGCGCCCATCCACACGATCAAGATCGCCATCGTGGGCAAGTACACGCACCTGACCGACACCTACATGAGCCTCAACGAGGCCCTGCGGCACGGCGGCGTGAACAACCAGACCCGGGTCGAGCTCAAGTACATCGACTCCGAGTCGCTGGACGTCGCCCACCCCGAGGCCGATCTGGCCGACTGTGACGGCGTGCTGGTGCCTGGCGGCTTCGGCGTGCGCGGGACCGAGGGCAAGATCGCCGCCATCCGCTGGGCGCGCGAGAACGACGTGCCCTTCTTCGGCATCTGCCTCGGCATGCAGCTCGCGGTCGTCGAGTACTGCCGCCACGTGCTGGGCCTCAAGGGCGCCATGTCCCGCGAGTTCGATCCGGACCCGGCCCACCCCGTGGTCGAGCTGATGGACGAGCAGCGCAAGGTCACGGACAAGGGCGGCACCATGCGCCTCGGCGCCTACCCCTGCGTCCTGGACGAGGGGTCGCAGGTGCGCCGAATCTACGGCGTGCCCCAGATCAGCGAGCGCCATCGGCACCGCTACGAGGTCAACCCGGCCTACCACGACAAGCTGCAGGGAGATCTGGCCATCACCGGCTGGTCGCCTGACCATGTCCTGGCCGAGATGGTCGAGCACAAGAACCACCGGTACTTCGTGGGATGCCAGTTCCACCCGGAGTTCAAGAGCCGTCCGCTGGACGCCCACCCGCTGTTCTCCGCCTTCGTGAAGGCGGCGGTGGGCTACCAGGTCGAGCGCCAGCCCAAGGTCTGAGGACGGGCGGCGCGCTCGGCCGCAAGCACGCGGAACGGGAAGAATTCGACATCCGCTTGCTTCCCGATCCGTTTTTGTGCTTACGTTCAAGGCGTGCGGTGCGAACGACCAACTCTCGACCTCCTCTCCGACGCCAGCGAAATGGCGCGACGGGCGGGTGTCGATCCCGGTCGTTCCAGGCGTGGTGGGCGTGCACTTTCGCGCGCCGTGTGCCTCCGCACCCTGGTGGGCCATTCCGACCCCTCGGGCCGACATGTCGACGCCGCCGTTGCGGCGTCAGAGGAGGCAGCGTGCACCTCGATGTGACCTTCCGTAATCTGCGTTCCCGTGATGAGGTCCGTCGTCGGGCCGAGGCCCTGTTCGAGAAGCTGGAGCGCTTCCTGGACCCGGCCGCCACGGCGCAGCTCGTCATCACCCATGAGCATGACTCGACCGTCACGGAGCTCACCGTGAACACGCACGGCGAGGTCCACCAGGTCCAGGAGGATGACGAGGATCTCCGCACCGCGCTCGACCGCGCCTTCCACCGCGTCGAGACCGGCCTGCGCCGCTCCAAGGAGCGCCGCATCGACCGCCAGCATGCCGGCGGCGCCAAGAGCGATGGCTTCGAGATCGGCGAGGACGGAGAGGTCAAGCCCGTCAGCGTGTAGCACCCGCAGATCAAGGCGCCCGGCCGGCGACGCTTCACGGCGTCACGGCCGGGCGCTTTCGTTTGTCGTGGAATTGCGGGCTGAGCGGCGCACCATTGGCTCCGTGGGTGGGCCCCGGATAGCTGGGCGCTCCGTCGGCAACTGCGACGACTGAGCTCACCTCCGAGGACCCGCCCGATGCCGCTCAAGAACTTCCTGTTCACGTCCGAGTCCGTCACCGAAGGCCACCCCGACAAGCTGTGCGATCAGGTGTCGGACGCCATCCTCGACGCGCATCTGGCGCTTGATCCCAACGCCCGCGTCGCCTGCGAGACCTCGGTCAAGACCGGCTTCGTGCTGCTCTCCGGCGAGATCACGGCGAACGGCCACGTCGACTACCCGACGATCGTGCGCGAGACCGTGAAGGACATCGGCTACACCAGCTCGGCGATCGGCTTTGACGGCGCCACCTGCGCGGTGTTCGTCGCGGTCGAGCAGCAGAGCCCCGACATCTCCCAGGGCGTCACCGAAGGTGAGGGCCTGTACAAGGAGCAGGGCGCCGGCGACCAGGGCATGATGTTCGGCTACGCTTGCACCGAGACCAAGGCGCTGATGCCCATGAGCATCTACTACGCGCACCGCCTGTCCGAGAAGCTCTCGGCGGTCCGCCGCAACGGCCTGCTCCCGTGGCTCCGCCCCGACGGCAAGACCCAGGTGTCGGTCGAGTACCGTGACGGCAAGCCCGTCCGCGTCGACACGGTCGTGCTCTCCACGCAGCACTCCGAGGACATTGCCTACGACGACCTGCGCGAGGCCATCATCCGCGACGTCATCGAGTCCACGATCCCCGCCGAGCTGCTCGACACGAACACCAAGTACTTCGTGAACCCCACGGGTCGCTTTGTCATCGGCGGCCCGATGGGCGACGCCGGCCTGACCGGCCGCAAGATCATCGTCGACACCTACGGCGGCCACGGCAGCCACGGCGGCGGCGCCTTCTCCGGCAAGGACCCGTCCAAGGTTGACCGCTCGGCCGCCTACATGGGCCGCTACGTCGCCAAGAACCTCGTCGCCTCGGGCGCCGCGGACCGCGCCCTCGTCCAGATCGCGTACGCGATCGGCGTCGCCGAGCCGGTTTCCGTGATGGTCGACACCTACGGCACCGGCAAGTACTCGGACGAGAAGATCACCGCGGCCGTCCGCGAGCTCTTCCCGCTCAAGCCCGCGGGCCTCATCAAGCACCTCGACCTGAAGCGCCCGATCTACCGCGCCACCGCGGCCCACGGTCACTTCGGTCGCGACGGCTTCCCCTGGGAGAAGACGGACATGGCCGGCCAGGTCGCGGACTTCCTGAGCAAGTAGCCCTGGCGACGGGGCTGTCCGCGTTCTGCGGCCGACCCCAGCGCTGCGGCCTTCGGCCGCGCGAGAGCGCCGACTCGGTCTTCGTGACCGGGTCGGCGTTCCTGCTTTCTAGACCGCCGCGCGCCGCCGACGGGCGAGCCAGGCGAGGCCCAGGCCGAGCCAGAGGGGAGAGCCGGTAGAGCTGTCACAGCCGCAGCCAGCGGGCTTGGCGGTGCCGGAGTCGGTGTCGTCGCCGCCGTCGGTGTCCTGCCCGGCCATGGTGAAGACGTCGGTGTCGCCGGGCGCGTCCGTGTCGGCGGTGGCGACCGCGTCCACGCCGTCGCAGTCCTGGTCGATCCCGTCGCCCGCGATCTCGGGCGCGCCGGGTCCGACAGCGCCGGCGTCGTCGTCGCAGTCGAGGGCGTTGTCGGCGGTGTAAGCCAGGCTCCGATCCCTACACGACAGGTTGTTGTCCGCGACGACGGCAGGCAGGGCTCCTCCGACGCCGGGGGCGCCGAACTTGTCGTCGTCCGCGTCGACGTAGCAGAGGTCAACCCCGTCGCAGTCCTCGTCGATGCCGTCGCCGACGAAGGAGGGGTCGCGATCGGCCTCGCTCGACTCCGGGGGCAGATTCGCCAGTGGGGGATGGGTCCAGTCCTCCGTCGTGATCGGCGGGTGGATCGTCGCGTCGGTGTCCTTGCAGTCGGTGTTGAAGGGAGACCACGAGGTGTAGTCGTCGTCGGGCGGACACGACCCCGTCACCGCGCCTGCGGCGGAGAGCTGGCCGTACCCGTCGTGGTCGGCGTCCGGGAACCAGACCGAGACGGGGATGTTGTCGTCGAACAGCGCGTTGCAGTCGTTGTCGATGCCGTCGCACAGCTCGGGCGCGCCCGGGTGGAGCGACGCGTCGTTATCGTTGCAGTCTGCGGGCGCGTCGAACCCGTCGCTGTCCGCGTCCGCGAACGCCAAGTGGGGGAGGAGCACGAGCATCAGCGCGGCTACGGTTCGCATCAACATCTCTGGACCTCTCGTACACCTCGCTCGCGCGGTGTCGCTTGAAAAAGCGGAAGCCGCGGGCAAGGGCCCCGCGGCTTCTAGACTCTCAAACGACCGACGGGATCAGGTCCCGGTGGCCTTGGACCACAGCCATCCCAGCGGATCGTAGTAGCGATCCACCACGCGCTCCTTCATGGGGATGATCGCGTTGTCGGTGATGGCGATGTGCTCAGGGCAGACCTTGGTGCAGCACTTGGTGATGTTGCAGTAGCCCAGGCCGTTGTCGTCCTTGAGCTCCTTGAGGCGGTCGTCCGTGTCGAGCGGGTGCATCTCGAGCGCCGCGTTCCACATGATGAAGCGCGGGCCGATGAACTCGTCGTGCTTCTGGTGGTCGCGCAGGACGTGGCAGACGTCCTGGCACAGGAAGCACTCGATGCACTTGCGGAACTCCTGCACACGGTCCACGTCGCGCTGGGCCATGTTCCAGGTGCCGTCCGCGTTGTCGGCGGGGCGGGGCTTGAACTTCTTGATCTTCTCCTTGACGCGGAAGTTCCAGGAGACGTCCGTCACCAGGTCCTTGATGCGCGGGAAGGTCTTCATCGGCTCGATCTTGACCGGGACCGAGAGGTCCAGATCCGACAGCCGCGTCATGCACATCAGGCGAGGCATGCCGTTGATCTCGGCCGAGCACGAGCCGCACTTGCCGGCCTTGCAGTTCCAGCGCGCGGCCAGATCGGGCGCGTGCACCATCTGGACCAGGTGCACGGCGTCGAGGACGACCATGCCCTCGGAGATTTCGACGGCGTAGTCCTTGAACTCGCCGTGCGTCGCGCTGTCACCGCGGGAGATTCGAAAAGTCGCCTGTGGCATTACTTGTTCTCCTCGATGACCTGCTTGAGCTCGTCAGGCATGGGCGGGATCGGGCGACGGTGCATGACCATCTGACCGTCTTCGCCCTTCTTCACGATCAGGTTGAAGCTCGCGTACGCCTCGTCCTTGGCAGGGAAGTCGTCGCGGAAGTGACCGCCGCGGCTCTCCTTCCGCTCGATCGCGCACATGGTGACCGCCTCGCTGACCAGCAGGAGGTTGCGAAGGTCGATCGCGGTGTGCCAGCCGGGGTTGTACTCGCGGTGGCTGCTGATGCCGACCTTGGCCGCGCGGTCCTTGAGCAGCTGAAGCTGGTCCTGCGCGAACTTCATCTCCTCCTCGACGCGCACGATGCCGACGTTGTCCTGCATGAGCTCCTGGAGGTCGTGCTGGACGCGGTAAGGGTTCTCGGCGGCGCCGCCGAACTCGAACGGCTTGAGCGAGGCGGCTTCGGCGGCCGCGAGGGCAGCCTGATCGACCGTGCCTCGACCGTTCTCCTTGGCCCACTTGGCCGCGTGCTCACCGGCGCGCTTGCCGAACACGATGAGGTCGGACAGCGAGTTGCCGCCGAGGCGGTTGGCGCCGTGCAGCCCGGCGGCGACTTCGCCCGCGGCGAACAGGCCGGGGACGTTGGTCATCTGGCTGTCCGGATCCACGCGAACGCCACCCATCATGTAGTGGGTGGTGGGACCGACCTCCATGGGCTCGGTCGTGATGTCGATGCCCGCCAGCTCCTTGAACTGGTGGTACATGCTCGGGAGCTTCTTGCGGATGTGCTCCGGAGCGTTGGGCACCTTCTCCTTGATCCAGGAGATGTCGAGGAACACGCCGCCGTGGGGCGAACCACGACCGGCCTTGACCTCGCGGCGGATGCAGCGGGCGACGTGGTCGCGCGTGAGGAGCTCCGGCGGGCGACGGGCGTTCTTGTCGCCCGTGACGTAGCGCCAGCCTTCCTCTTCCTTGTCGGCGGTGGACGACTTGTAGTTCTCAGGGATGTCGTCGAACATGAAGCGCTTGCCCTGGTTGTTGACCAGGATGCCGCCTTCGCCGCGCACGCCTTCGGTCACCAGGATGCCCTGGACCGACGGCGGCCACATCATGCCCGTGGGATGGAACTGGATGAACTCCATGTCCATCAGCTCAGCGCCCGCCTCGTAGGCGAGGGCCTGACCGTCACCGGTGTACTCCCAGGAGTTGCTGGTGACCTTGTAGGCGCGGCCGATGCCGCCGGTGGCGAGCACCACGGCGCCCGCGCGCCAGAGCTTGAAGCGGCCGCGCTCGCGGTCGTAGCCGAAGGCGCCGACGACGCGGTCGCCGTCCTTCACCAGCGAGACGACCGTGTTCTCCATGTAGAACTTGATGCCCTGGTGGATGCCGTGATCCTGCAGGGTGCGGATGAGCTCGAGGCCCGTGCGATCGCCGACGTGCGCCAGACGCGGGTAGCGGTGGCCGCCGAAGTTGCGCTGGAGGATCCGACCGTCCTTGGTGCGGTCGAACAGCGCGCCCCACTTCTCAAGCTCGCGGACGCGGTCCGGGGCTTCCTTGGCGTGGAGCTCAGCCATGCGCCACTGGTTGAGGTACTGGCCGCCGCGCATGGTGTCGGCGAAGTGGACCTTCCAGGAGTCGCGGTCATCCACGTTGCCCATGGAAGCGGCCATGCCGCCTTCGGCCATGACCGTGTGCGCCTTGCCCAGCAGCGACTTGCAGACCACGCCGACGGAGCAGCTGCCCGCGGCCTCGATCGCGGCGCGGAGGCCAGCGCCGCCCGCACCGATCACGAGCACGTCGTGCTCGTAGACTTCGAATTCGGTCGCCATCAGAAGATCCTCAGGTCGGTGATGAAGCCCATCGCGCAGGACCGGACGTACATGTCGACGAAGAGCACGCCGAACAGGCTGGCCCAGGCCCACTTCATGTGGTTGCGGTTGCAGGCGCTGACGCCGTCGTAGCAAGCACCCTTGAAGCCGACGGGCAGCGAGTCCGCGCGGCCGCCGATGAGGTGGCGGAGCGCGTGGCAGCCGAAGGTGTAGCCGCCGATCAGCACCACGTTCATCATGGTGAGCAGCGAGCCCACGCCCAGGCCGAAGCCGTCGTCGAACTGCGTCGACTCGACCGCGTCGTAGGCGAGGACGAGCATCAGCGCGAGCGCGAAGTACAGGAAGTAGCGATGGACGTTCTGCATCACCAGCGGGAACCAGTTCTCGCCCAGGTAGGAGCTGCGGGGCTCACCGACCGTGCAGGCTACGGGGTCGGCCCAGAACGCCTTGTAGTAGGCGCCGCGGTAGTAGTAGCAGGTGAAGCGGAACCCGGCGGGCGCCCACGCGATGAAGATGCCCGGCGTGAACGGGAGCCACGCAGGCCAAAAGCCCGGACGCGCGCCGAAGAGCGCGTGAGGCGAGTCACCCCAGAGCTCCAGGCCGTACAACGGGGAGATGTAGGGGCCGTAGGTGTAGTTCTTGCCGACCAGGATCGCCCAGGCGCCGTACACCAGGAAGAACCCCAAGCCGAGGAACGTGAGGAGGGAGGGGATCCACCAAGCATCCGTACGCGACGTCTTGAGGAACGGCGTAGGGGGCGGGAGGGCCTTGGAATCGGCCATGGTCGAACTCCGGCGGTGTCGTTCGCGAAGAGGGCGGGGGTCTAGCCGTTGCGCGGCGAGGATTCAACTGCGCTGCAACAAAGCGCGGACGGATGTGCGAACAAGCTCGAGGCCGTTTCAGACGTCGGTAGCCGCCGGGCGGCGTTGCGCCCACGGTTTGGGGCGCGCCGTTCGTCGGTGGACCGACGAGTCCCGCAAGTGGGTGCGGGAGCGCCCTCACGACGTGTAAACGCGGCGACGAGTTGTCGACACTCGTTCGCTTGACCACGCGGTAGGATCCCGCTAGGTCGGCACCCCGAACGGGTGCTGGCCGGCGCGTGCTCGTTCCTAGCAATGCCCCATGCGCTGGAGCACTCCGAGGACGACCATGGCCGCAGATCCTTCCGAGGTCCTGTTCACTGTCACGCGTGCCCACCTGGATACGGGCCTGCGCGGCATCCCTGTCGGCACCTGCGGGACGTCCAAGGTTGACCCGATCGAGGGCGTCTCCTACGTCGGCTACCCGGTCGCCGAGATGGTCGACGTCGAGCCCGAAGCGGCCGTCTACCTGCTCTACTTCAAGGAGCTGCCCACGCCCGAGCAGCTCGCGGCCTTCAAGGCTGACCTGCGCGCCCGTCAGGGGCTCTCCCCCACGGTGATCAACGCCATCAAGGCGATGCCGCGTGAGGGCCACCCCATGGAGTGGCTGATGGCCGGCCTGGTCTACCTGGGCATGACCAGCAAGACCGGCGACTGGGTGGAGGACGCCAAGAACCTCGTGGCCAAGTCCACCGAGCTGACGGCCGCCATCTTCCGCGTCCGCAGCGGCTGGGGCGAGCCCATCGCGCCTCGCGCGGATCTCGACCTGATCGAGAACTTCGTCTACATGCTGGGCGTCCCCGGCGCGGACAACGCCAAGCTGACCGAGGTCCTCCGCTCGTTCTACGTGCTCCACCTGGATCACGGCGGCGGCAACCTCTCCACGTTCGTCGGCAAGGCCGTCGCGTCCGGCAACGCGGATCAGTTCGCGTCCGCCTGCGCCTCGATGGCGGCGCTCTACGGCCCGCTCCACGGCCGCGCCAACCAGGACTGCCTCGAGCTGGTCCGCAAGGTCGGCACGGATGACCCCGAGAAGGCCGCCGCGTACATCAAGGCCGCGTTTGAGCGCGGCGACAAGATCTACGGCTTCGGCCACGCCGTCCTCCGCGCTGAGGATCCCCGCGCCCGCGTCCAGTACGCGCTCGGCGAGCGGATCTGCCCGGATGACCCCCTGTTCCGCACGGCCAAGACCCTGCGCACGGTGGCCCCGGCCGTCCTCGGCACCTTCGAGAAGGTCAGCAACCCGTTCCCGAACGTCGACGCGGTCAGCGGCGCGCTCCTCAACGCGGTCGGCCTAACGGACAGCAACTACTACACGGTGCTGTTCGGCCTCTCTCGCATGGCGGGCATCGCCGCCCAGGTCATCGACGAGCGCGTTCGCGCCCGCGGCGGCAAGGGCGTGCCCATCTATCGTCCGAAGTACATCGCGGAGGGCCAGCCCCCCCGTCATCTCAACAAGAGCTGATCGTCCAGGCCCACGCGGAGCCCCCGGACGACGTCGGCCCCGCGCGGCACACGGTCCTAGAACCATGGCCCGCGCGGGCCCACGTCTCCGGAGTTCTCACATGAGCACGTCTCGCATCCCTGAGCCGACCGCCGGTCACCCGATCACGACCGCCGCGGACGGCACGCTGATCGTCCCCAATGACCCGATCCTCTGCTTCGTCGAAGGCGACGGCACGGGCGCGGACATCTGGGCCGCCTCGGTGCGCATCCTCGACGCGGCCGTGGCCAAGGCCTATGGCGGCGTGAAGAAGATCTACTGGCACGAGGTCTATGCGGGCGAGAAGGCCTTCAACAAGTTCGGCGAGTGGCTCCCCAAGGAGACCCTGGACTTCATCGCGCGCTACAAGATCGGCATCAAGGGCCCGCTGACCACGCCCGTCGGCGGCGGCATCCGCAGCATCAACGTCGCCATGCGCCAAGAGCTCGACCTCTACGCGTGCGTGCGCCCCGTGCAGTGGTTCACCGGCGTCCCGTCGCCCGTGAAGAACCCCGAGAAGGTCGACATGATCATCTTCCGTGAGAACACGGAGGACATCTACGCCGGCATCGAGTGGGCCGAGGGCTCCGCCGAAGTGAAGAAGGTGATCGCCTTCCTCAAGGACGAGATGGGCGTGAAGAACATCCGCTTCCCGGACAGCTCGGCGATCGGCATCAAGCCGGTGTCGCGCGAGGGCACGGAGCGCCTGATGCGCGCCGCGGTCCTGTACGCGGTCGAGCAGGGCAAGAGCAGCGTGACGATTGTCCACAAGGGCAACATCATGAAGTACACCGAGGGTGGCTTCAAGACCTGGGGCTACGAGCTCGCCGAGCGCGAGTTCGGCGACAAGGTGTTCACCTGGGCCACCTACGAGAAGATCAAGAAGACGGACGGCGAGGCCGCCGCGAACGCCGCGCAGGACGCCGCGGTCAAGGCCGGCAAGATCATCGTGAAGGACTGCATCGCGGACGCCATGCTCCAGCAGGTCCTCCTCCGCCCGGAAGAGTACTCGGTCATCGCCACGCTTAACCTCAACGGCGACTACCTGTCTGACGCGCTCGCCGCGCAGGTCGGTGGCATCGGCATCGCGCCGGGCGCCAACATCAACTACGTCTCGGGCATCTCAGTGTTCGAGGCCACCCACGGCACCGCGCCCAAGTACGCGGGCCTGGACAAGGTGAACCCCTCGTCGGTCGTGCTGTCCGGCGAGATGATGTTCCGCCGCCTGGGCTGGAACGAGGCCGCCGACCTGATCGTCTCGGGCATCTCCAAGGCGATCGGCGACGGTCAGGTCACCTACGACTTCCACCGCCTGATGGACAACGCGACCCTGCTGAAGTGCAGCGAGTTCGCCGACGCCGTCATCGAGCGCATGTAACTCGGGGCATTCTTGCCCCTCGGAGAGACCAGATGAAGCTCCACGAGTACCAGGCCAAGAGCCTGCTCGCGCGGTACGGCGTGCCGATGCTGCCGGGACTGCCCGCCACCAACGCCGCAGATGCGGTCGAGGCGGCGAAGACTTTGGGTGGCGAAATGTGGGTCGTCAAGGCCCAGATCCACGCCGGCGGTCGCGGCAAGGGCCGCTTCAAGGAGGACGTCTCCGCCGAGGAGATCGCCAAGGCCTCCCGCGGTGAAGACGCGGCCGGCAAGGGCGGCGTCCGCCTCGCGCGGTCGCTCGACGACGTCGCGGCGCACACCACCGCCATGCTCGGCAAGACGCTGGTCACCAAGCAAACGGGCGTGGAAGGCAAGCAGGTCAACACGATCTACGTCGCCGCCGCCTGTGACATCGCCAAGGAGTTCTACCTGGCGATCACGCTGGACCGCTCCAACAACCGCATCGTCTTCATGGTGTCGGCCGAGGGCGGCATGGACATCGAAGACGTGGCGCACCACCGCCCCGAGGCGATCGTCCGCGTGCACATCGACAGCGCCGTCGGTGTTGGCGCATGGCAGGGCCGCGCGATGGCCGCGCACCTGGGCATCAAGGACGCCAAGCAGCAGGCGAACGCCGTCAAGTTCTTCCAGGCCATCTACAAGGCCTACATGGAGCTTGACTGCGCCATGCTCGAGATCAACCCGCTCGTGCTGACCGCCGACGGCAGCCTCTACGCGCTCGACGCGAAGATGGACATCGACGGGAACGCCGAGTACCGCCACCCGGACATCCAGGCGATGCGCGACCTCTCCGAAGAGGACGCGACCGAGATCGAGGCGAGCGAGATCGGCATCAGCTTCATCAAGCTCGACGGCGAGATCGGCTGCTTGGTGAACGGCGCCGGCCTGGCGATGGCCACCATGGACATCATCCAGTTCTCCGGCGGCTCGCCGGCCAACTTCCTGGACGTCGGCGGCGGTGCCAACCAGAAGCAGGTCGAGGCGGCCTTCCGCATCATCACCAAGGACCCGAACGTGAAGGGCATCCTGGTGAACATCTTCGGCGGCATCATGAAGTGCGACGTCATCGCGCAGGGCGTCATCGGCGCGGTCAAGGAGGTCGGTCTGACCGTCCCCCTCGTCGTCCGTCTGGCCGGCACCAACGCGGACCTCGGCAAGAAGATCCTCGCCGAGTCCGGTCTCAATGTCATCCCCGCGTCCAACCTTGGTGAGGCGGCTCTCAAGATCGTCGCCGCCGTGAAGGGGGCCTAAAATGTCCATTCTCGTAAACAAGGACACGCGCGTCATCTGCCAGGGCATCACCGGCAAGTCCGGCGCCTTCCACTGTCATCAGATGCTCGCCTACGGCACCAAGCTCGTCGGCGGCGTCGTCCCCGGCAAGGGCGGCACCACGTTTGAAGACACCGGCGTGCCGATCTTCAACTCGGTGGCCGAGGCCATGGCCGAGACCGGCGCGAACGCGTCGGTGATCTTCGTCCCGCCCCCGTTCGCCGCCGACGGCATCATGGAGTGCGTGGACGCCGACATCGACCTGGCGATCTGCATCACGGAGGGCATCCCCGTCCGCGACATGCTCAACGTCGCCCGCTTCATGCAGGGCAAGCGCACGCGCCTGATCGGTCCGAACTGCCCCGGCGTCATCACGCCGGACGAGTGCAAGATCGGGATCATGCCGGGCCACATCCACAAGAAGGGCAGCGTCGGCGTTCTGTCCCGCTCGGGCACGCTCACCTACGAGGCGGTCGGTCAGCTGTCGGACGTCGGCCTCGGGCAGTCGTCCTGCATCGGCATCGGCGGCGACCCCATCATCGGCACCAAGCACATCGACGTGCTGAAGCTCTTCAACGCGGACCCGGAGACCGAGGCGATCATCATGATCGGCGAGATCGGCGGCACCGCCGAGGAAGAGGCCGCGGCCTGGATCAAGGCGAACATGAAGAAGCCGGTCGTCGGCTTCATCGCCGGCGCCACGGCGCCCCCCGGTCGTCGCATGGGCCACGCCGGCGCGATCATCTCCGGCGGTCAGGGCACCGCGGAGAGCAAGTATGCGGCGCTGGAAGACGCGGGCGTGCACATCGTGCGCAGCCCCGCCGACATGGGCAAGCGCATGAAGGAGCTCCTCGGCCGCTAGGCCAGGAGCCTCGCTCGCGCTCCCCAGCGCGTGAACGTCGCGTGTCCGACTGAAAGGTCGGGCGCGCGACGTCTTCGTTTGGGGGCGGCGGCGGGCGGCGATCCGGTCGCCGCGCCGCGCGCGGTGACGCTCGCCGCCGGTCGATCCGCCGATGGCGTGCGGCGCGGCTAGCGCGCCCAGGTCTTGGACGTGTTGCAGCCGTTGTTGCCGCTTGAACCTGGCCAGGACCGCCCAGCGGTCGAGCCGCTGCAACCGATGGTGTAGTCGGCGTCGTAGCTCCAGATCAGGTACGAGCCGCCCTGGAACTGAAAGCCAAACCCGCAGGTGTCCGCCTCGGCGTACGACTGGTACACGGTGCGCGTGCCGGACGCGCAGTCGACGGTGTTGCCGTCGAGCGTCCAGGCCCCGTTGGTGGTGGCGTCGAAGGACTGGCTCGCGCTGAAGTTCATGATGCAGGACGAGCCCCACACGCTGACCGTCGTGGTCGCGACGCCGATGTCGCCCAGGATGAGCAGCTCGTTGGAGCCGCCTGCCCAGATGGCGTTGATGGTGTCGTCGGACAGCTTGGCGGGCGCGCCGACGTTGGACGTGGACAGGTCCAGCGCGCCGACCGCCGCGGACGAGCACAGCGAGTAGGACGAGTCCCCGACAGGCGTGGCCTGCGCGATCTGCGTCCAGCCGCCGCCGTCGGTGGTCATGTCGCACACAACCGCGAACTCAGCGTGGCCGCCCGCGCCGTCCGTGTCGATCACGTACACGCCGTCGCCGGTCACGCCCGAGTACGTGTAGCCGACGGGCGGGTTGCGGTAGGCGCGGCACGAGGCGGCGAACGTGCCGTCGCCCCAGGAGATGCCGCTGGAGCCCTGGGTGAGGACCACCGGCGGCGTGATGTCGGTGTCGGCGACGTCCGTATCGGCCAGGTCGGTGTCGACGATGTCGGTGTCCTGGGCGGTGTCCGTGTCGACGACATCGGTGTCCTGCGTGATGTCCGTGTCGACGACATCGGTGTCCTGCGCGACGTCGGTGTCCACCGCCGGATCGGAGTCGGAGCTAACGTCGGTGTCGTCGGTCTTGTCCGGCGCGTTGCAGGCGGCGAGGGCGGCGAGGAGGAGCAGGCGGCGCGTGTTCATCGGGGACTCCGGGACGAGGTTCCTCGGGTCATCTCGGCCCTGGAGGGCGCGGGGACGATGCGAGCAGGCCGACCGTTGCACGTTCGACGCGTTGAATCCAACGTTGGTGGGATCGCGGTGGGGCGGGCGCGGCTACCGTGTTGGGGGCGGCGCGTGCGGCTCGGGCCGGGGCGGAGGCGGCGCCAAGGGGTCCATGGCCCAGCGGCGCACCGTCCCTTCCCAGCTCCCCGTCAGCAGCTGATCGTCTCTAAGGTAGGTGAGGGTCGAGACCAGGTCGCTATGGCCGCGCGCGCTCCAGCGCAGCGACCCGTCCTCGGCGGACCACAGCGCCACCACGCCGTCCCCGTGTCCCGTGGCGAACGTGCCCCAACGCGGCGCGACGGCGAGCGCGGTGAGCCCGTCGTGCACCGCCCAAGTCGCGCCTTGGATGAACCGGTCCGTCGAGTACAGGCTGACGTGGTCGGCCGTAGCGACCGCCAGCCCCTCGCCGCTCCCGTACTGCACCACCGCGCGCGCACCCTTGACCTCGCCCAGCAGGGTTAACCAGGATCGCGTTGACCCGGATCCTTCCTGTTGACCGGCCCTTGCCTGAGGATCATCATGCGGTGATCACCAGGGAGGGTGGCCATGGGACGTGCAAAGACCGGCGAGGCGATCCGCAGGCGGGGACGGAGTCCTTCGGCACTCCGCGAGCTGCGCGCGTTCATCGACCGCGCGCTGAAGTCGGGCGACCTCGACTGCTGGCGCCGCGGGAGGGCGGTGCTCGGGTACATCGAGAAGCGGCGCGTGGTGGAGATGGCCACAGAGCTGGACGTCACCCGCGGCTCCATCAATCGCTGGCTCCAATGGTACGAGGCGGCTGGTCCCGACGGCCTGTTGACCGGCAAGGCACCGGGTGCACCGCCGAAGCTCGATGCTGAGCAACGGCGACAGCTGACGGTGCTCATCGAGGAAGGGCCGCAAACTGCCGGGTACGCCGGCGGCGTCTGGACCGGACCCATGATCGCCGACCTGATCGAGCAGCGGTTTGGCGTCAGGTACCACAACCACACCGTGCCGCGCGTGCTGCACGAACTCGGCTTCTCCCTCCAGCGTCCGCGCAAGCGACTCGCCCGTGCCGACGCGGCGGCGCAAGCGCACTGGGTCCGGGTTCGCCTACCCGCGATCAAAAAAAGCCCGAGCGTGCCGCGGCGTCGTGATGTTCGGAGACGAGGCCAGCTTCTGGCTCGACGGTTCGCTGCATCGGACCTGGGCCAGGGTCGGCGAGCAACCGCACGTCGACACCTACGGCATGCGCAAGACGGCGCACGTCTACGGGGCCCTGTCGCTCGAAGTGCGTCCCAGTTTCCGCTTCCAGTTCGCGCACAAGTTCAACGGCCACACTTTCCTGGCCTTCCTCAAGCTGCTTGTGCGGCACAGCCATCGGAAGATCTTCCTGATCCTCGACAACGGGACGTGCCACAACCTCAAGGAGGACGGCAAGCGCTGGCTGGCCGACAACAAGCACCGCATCGAGTTGTTCCGGCTGCCGCCGTACTCGCCCAACCTGAATGGGATCGAAGGCGGGTGGAAGGAGACGAAGAAGCACACCACGCACAACGCGTTCTTCCACACCACCGACGAGCGGGACGCTGCGCTCCGTTCTACCTTCCGCCGCTTCCAGAGGAACCCGGCCATGCTCGCCGGTCATGTCGCCAGGTTCCTATGATCCCGAGTCACCGCGATGCTGGTTAGTTGCACGCGTCGTTCGCGGCGCCCGGCGTGCCACGGTCGTTCGCCGGCACGCGGCCGATGTGGGTGGTGGCGGAGCACCAGTTCCCCGCGATGTCGTTCGCGGCCGCCGTGGTGGTCGTCGGGTCCAGCGTCAGGCTCGCGCCCGCTAGCGTGGGGAAGGTCGTCGTGTTCCACACCACGCGGTCGATCGCCGTCAGGCCCTTGAGCAGCGCGAGCGTGCCGCCCGAGTTCGACAGGCCCAGCGACGACGCGGGGTAGTCCCATCCCACGTTGTCCACGCCGCCGTTGGCGAGCGGGTCGGACTTGGCGGCGAACACCAGGCGCTGGTTGGGCGCCAGGATCAGGTCGGCGTCCACCGTGAACAGCGCGCCGGTCTCGTCGCCGATGCCCAGGCCGTGGAGGTTGATGGCGGACGTGCCCTTCTGCACGACCTCGAACCACTCGCCGTCCTTGTCGCCGACGAGATCCGGGTTGACCATGATCTCGGTGATCACCAGGTCGCCCACGCGCAGGTCCCCGGAGAGGGTGTCGGCGCCGTCGCAGTCCTGGTCGATGTTGTCCCGCGGGGCCTCGGTGGCGCCCGGGTGGATGGCGGCGTTGGTGTCGGCGCAGTCGTGGGCGGCCACGTACTGGTCGTTGTCGTCGTCCTCCATGCCGTCACAGGCCGGGTTCGCCGCGCCGGGCGTGCCCAAGTCGCCGGACTCGGACGCGTCGGTGGCCGGGCACCAGCGCTGGCCGTCGTCGTTGGCGTCGGCGTCCTGGTGGTCGAAGTCCAGGCTCATCGCCGCGCCGTCGATGTCGGGGAAGAACGCGTCCTGGTCGAACGCGACCACGTCGAGCTCCTTGTCGCCGACGCTGAGGGTCAGGGTGTCGCGGTCGTCATCGAGCGCGAAGTCAGAGCGGTAGTCAAAGTCGCTGGCGATGCCGCCGTTGAGGTCCAGGTCGCCTTCGCGGGCGAGCACCACGTAGCCGCCCGGCTCCACGGTGACGCCGTCGTCCACGGTGAACGCCGCGCCGGACTCCAGGCTGACGTCCAGGCCGCCCAGGTCCACCAGCTTGTCGGTGGTGTTGTGCAGCTCGATCCACTCGCCGTAGGCCTGATCGACCGCGGCCGGCTTGTTGAGCAGCTCGGAGACGATCAGGTCGCCCTTGTCCAGGTCCGACGCGGAGGCGGGGGCCTTGTTGTCGCAGTCCTCGTCCACGTCGTTCCCGGCCACCTCGGTCGCATAGGGGTGGACGGACGGGTCGTTGTCGTCGCAGTCGATCGCCGCGGTGTAGCCGTCCTGATCGAGGTCATCGCCCGCGACGACGTCGGTGTCGGTCCCGTTGCCGGAGCCGGTGGGGCCACAGGCAAAGGCCGCGAGGCTGGCGAGGAGGAGGGTGCGACGCATGAAGGTCTCCTAGGTTCGGCCAGAGGGCCGCCATGGCTGTCTACAACCCGTTAACGCTGGCGCGCAACGGTTCGGAAACGATTGCCGGGACGTGTTTCGTTCGCGTAGCGGATACGAGCCCGACCGTACGAGTGCCTCCCGTTGCAGAATGCTCGCGGTGCCGTCACCTGTTCGTCACATGCAGCGCGCTACGGCGGGGCGCCCAAGGATCGCATGACCGAATCCCTGCCGACTCCTGTCGACACGCGTCCGGAAGGTCGACCCCTACCGATCGACCTTCTGGACGTCCGACACCGGCGCCAGAAGCTCGTGGAACTGGGGCTGCTCGCGGCGACCTTGCTCGCGGCCATCCCGGCGCTCGCCATCGTCGGCTTCATCGTGATGAAGGGCGCCCCGGCCATCAGCTACGAGTTCTTGTTCTCCATGCCCACCTCGGGCATGACCAAGGGTGGCATCCTCCCGGCCATCGTCGGCACGCTGTGGCTCGTCGGCGTGTCGCTGCTCTTCGCGGTGCCGGTTGGCGTGCTCGCGGGCATGTACCTGTCCGAGTACGCCGGGGAGTCCACGCTTGCGCGGGTGGTGGACTTGGCCATCGTGAACCTGGCCGGCGTGCCGTCCATCGTGCATGCGCTGTTTGGCCTCGGCGCGTTCGTGCTCTTCCTCAACCTGGGGACGTCCATCCTGGCGGGCGGGCTGACGCTGGGCGTCATGACGCTGCCGGTGATCATCACGTCGACGAAGGCGGCGCTCCAGGCGGTGCCGTACAACTTCCGCGTGGCGAGCTGGAACCTGGGCGCCACGCGCTGGCAGACCATCTGGCACATCGTCCTGCCGAACGCGCTGCCGGGAATCCTGACGGGCATCATCCTGCAGGTCAGCCGCGCGGCAGGAGAGACGGCGCCGGTGCTGTTCACGGGCGCGGCGTTCTACCTGCCCATCCTGCCGACCTCGACGTCGGACCAGACCATGGCGCTGTCCATGCACGTCTTCGCGCTGGTCACTCAGGTGCCGAACGTGCCCGAGTCTATGAAGTACGGCACGGCGCTGGTGCTGCTGGGCGTGGTGCTCGCGTTCAACTCGGTGGCGATCGTCCTGCGCGCCTACCTCCGGAGGAACCGCCGGTGGTGACCGACAACCCGCACCTGCGGATCAAAGGCCTCACCGCGCGCTACGGCACGCGCGAGGTGGTGCGCAACCTCACGATCGACATCCCGCGCGCGGGCATCCTCGGCGTCATCGGGCCCGCGGGCAGTGGCAAGAGCACCATGCTGACTTGCCTCAACCGCACGATCGAGCTGGTCCCCGGCGCGTCTACGTCCGGCACGGTGGAGATCGATGGGGTCAACGTCCGCGACGTGGATGCGAGCGACCTGCGTCGCCGGGTGGCCACGGTGCTGCCGCTGCCGGTCGGTCTGCCCATGTCGATCTACAACAACGTCGCCTACGCCCCCCGGCTTTGCGGCGTTCGGCACAAGGATGACCTCAACGAGATCGTCGAACGCTGCCTGACCCAGGCCGCGCTGTGGGACGAGGTCAAGGACCGCCTGGACCAGCTCGGCACGCGCCTCTCGGGCGGCCAGCAGCAGCGGCTCACCCTGGCGCGCGCGCTGTCGACCGACCCCGAGGTGCTCTGCCTCGACGAGTTCAGCATCGCGATCGACCCGGTCACCACGATGCGCATCGAGGACGTGCTCATGCAGCTCAAGTCGCGCATGACCATCGTGCTCGTGACCAACCTGCTGATGCAGGCGCGGCGCATCGCGGACGTGACCGCCTTCATGATGAACGGCGAGCTGGTCGAGTCGGCCAAGACCGAGGACCTGTTCGTGTTCGCCCGCGACAAGCGCACCAACGACTACATCTCCGGGAAGTTCGGATGAGCGCCGATCGCGTCATCTCCGTGCGCGGCCTGTCGCTGTGGTACGGCG
>CANJMY010000005.1 GCA_947475315.1 Pseudomonadota bacterium
ACTGGCTGTTCGCGCACGACGCGATGGTCCGCTGGCTGCGCACGCACCCGCTCGGCACGCTGGGCGAGCACGAGGCGCAGATCGTGCAGGTCTCGTACCCCAATCGCTACTGGGCCGAGATCAAGACCGCGACCGCGCCCTACGCGTGGGAGCCGCGCATGTTCCACGCGCTCGTGCGCGAGGAGTCGCTGTTCAACAAGGACGTGAAGAGCCCCGCGGGCGCGCTCGGGCTCTCCCAGGTGATGCCCGCCACCGGGCGCACCGTCGCGGGCTGGCTGGGCCTGTCGTTCACGACGACCGACCTGCTGGTGCCCGAGAAGAACCTCAAGATCGGCGCCAAGTACCTCGACACCGTGCTGCGCCAGCAGGGGAACGACCCGTGCCTGGCCTTCGCCAGCTACAACGCCGGGCCGCAGCGCGTGGACGAGTGGATCGCCAAGCGCGGCAACCTGCCGCTGGACGAGTTCGTGGAGCGCATCCCGTTCCGGGAGACCCGCGGCTACGTGAAGCGCGTGTCGTCGACCTGGCAGACCTTCCGCTACGCCCAGGACCTCAACAGCACCCCGTTCGTGGACCTGTCGGCGTTCAACCACGTCGTGCGGCCCGCGGTGGCGCCGGCGCCCGGCGGCGGAACCCAGTGACCGACTGGGAGGCGATCGGCGGCGAGCCCGCGGTGAGCGCGATCATGGACGCGTTCGTCGACCGCATGTTCGACGACATGATCGTGGGCTTCCTGTTCCAGGGCAAGGACCGCGAGGGCATCAAGCGGCACGAGGTGGCGCTCGTCAGCAGCCACATGGACGGCCCGCTCGCTTACGAAGGCCGCCCGCTCGTGTCGCTGCACCGGGGCCTCAAGATCAACCGCGGCCAGTTCCGCAGGCGGATCGCGCTGCTCAAGCTGACGCTGGAGCGCTTCGCGGTGCCGCCGGAGGTCGCCGCGCGCTGGATCGCGTTCGACGAGCGCCTGATCGACAGCTTCACCGACGGGACGGACTGCGTCGGGTAGGAGCGTGGCTGCGACGCACCCGGTCCGATCCTGACCGCCTGGACCATGCCTCCCGGGGCCGCCCCGATTACCCCCGGAACCGATGGCCTTCGTCCACCTCCACGTCCACTCCCAGTACAGCGTGCTCGACGGCACGCTGGATCCCAAGTCCGTCGCGGCACGCGCCGCGGCGCTGGGCATGCCCGCCATCGCGCTGACCGACACGGGCAACCTGTACGGCGCGGTCGCGTTCTACAAGGCGTGCAAGGACAAGGGCGTCCACGCGCTGATCGGCGCTGAGCTGCATGTGCAGCCTGAGGGCATCGAGTTCGAGGACCACCGCGCCGAGAACGGCGGCTACCAGGTCATCGCGCTGGTCGAGGACGAGGACGGCTACAAGTCGCTGTGCGCCCTCATCACCGCCGGCATCTTCGACGGCATGCGGTACAAGCCCCGGGTGGACCTCAAGGCGCTCGCTGCGCGTCACAAGGGCCTGATCTTCCTCACTGGCGGGCTGCGCGGCGCGTTTGGTCGCGCGGCGATCGCGGGCGACGCGGACGGCGCGCGCGCCCGCGTGCGCGACCTGATGGACGCGGTCGGCGCGGGCCAGCTCTACTTGGAGCTTCAGGACGTCGGACTGGAGGGCCAGGAGGCGGTGAACGCCGTCGCGCGAACCCTCTCCCGCGAGCTCGACGTCCCGACGGTTGTGACCAACGCGGTGCACTACGACCGCCCGGAAGACGCGCCGGTGCTGGACGTGCTGCACGCCATCTCGGCGGGCGCGCCGCTGTCCGACACCACCCGCGCTCGCAGCCCGACCGATCAAGCATACCTCAAGACAGAAGCCGAGATCCGTGAGATCTTTCCGGATGATCCTGAGGCCGTAGATCGCACCGCGGAGGTCGCGGCGCGCTGCCACTACAAGTACCGGCTGGGCGAGTACCTGTTCCCGTCCACCACGCCGCCGGACTTCGTGGAGGGCAAGGACGCCGTCCAGCCCGACACCGACGCCAACTGGCAGTACTTCTACGCCGCGTTTCCGCCCCCGCGCTCCTACGAGATGCCCGACCCGACGGTGTTGATCCCGCCGCGTCCGGAGGGCGCCGGAAACTTGCAGGGCTACTTCGGCTGGTACGCGCGGAGCGGGTTGACGATCCGCTTCCGAGACATCCCAGAGGAGCGCCAAGAGGTCTATTGGCCGCGCCTGGAGCGTGAGCTCGCCATGATCGGCCAGATGGGCTTCCCGGCCTACCTGCTGATCGTCGCCGAGTTCATCAACTGGTCGAAGGATCACGGGATCCCGGTCGGGCCCGGTCGTGGATCGGCCGCGGGCTCGTTGGTCGCGTGGGCGATGGGCATCACGGACATCGACCCGATCCGCTTCGACCTGCTGTTCGAGCGCTTCCTGAACCCTGAGCGCGTGTCGATGCCCGACATCGACGTCGACTTTTGCCAGGACCGGCGCGAGGAGTCGATCGAGCACGTCCGCGCCAAGTACGGCGCGCCGCTGGTCAGCCAGATCATCACCTTCGGCACGCTCAAGGCCAAGGCCGCGGTGCGCGACGTCGCGCGTGTGCTGGAGCTCCAGTTCGGTGAGGCCGACCGCATCGCCAAGCTGGTGCCCGAGGCCCTCAACACCACGCTCAAGAGCGCGCTCGCCGACACGGAGATGCTGCGCCGCCTGCACGAGGGCGACCCCAAGGTGCGCCGCGTGGTCGAGACCGCCATCCGGGTGGAGGGCATGGTCCGGCAGACCGGCGTGCACGCGGCCGGCGTCGTGATCGCCGACCGTCCGTTGGTCGACGTCGCTCCGCTTTACCGCGACGGCCCCGAGGGCGGTCCGGTCGTTCAGACGGACATGAAGTCCGCCGAGGCGATCGGCCTCATCAAGTTCGACTTCCTGGGCCTCAAGACCCTCGATCAGATCCGCGACGCGCTGGTCATGATCAAGGAGAACTACGGCTCCGCCCCCGATATGGCGCGGATCCCTGAGGATGATCCCGAGACCTTCACGTTGCTCCAGGCGGGCGACGCGCTCGGTGTGTTCCAGCTGGAATCGTCGGGCATGCGCGACCTGCTCACGCGCCTGCGCCCGTCTGTCCTCGACGACATCGTCGCGCTCGTCGCGCTGTACCGCCCCGGCCCGTTGGAGTCGGGCATGGTCGACGACTTCGTCGAGCGCAAGCACGGCCGCCAGAAGGTCACGTTCTTCGTCCCGGCCTTGGAACCCATCCTGCGCAACACGTACGGCGTCATCGTGTACCAGGAGCAGGTCATGCAGATCGCTCAGGTGCTCGCCGGCTACAGCCTGGGTGAGGCTGACCTGCTGCGCCGCGCGATGGGCAAGAAGGACGCCCAGGAGATGGACCGCCAGAAGTCGCGGTTCGTGGACGGCGCCATCCAGAACGAGATCGACGGCCAGATGGCGTCGGAGATCTTCGACCTGCTCGCCAAGTTCGCGTCCTACGGCTTCAACAAGTCGCACTCGGCCGCGTACGGCGTGGTCTGCTACCAGACGGCCTACCTCAAGGCGCACCACCGCCCCGAGTACATGGCGGCGCTGCTCTCCATTGAAGCGGGCGACACCGACAAGCTGCTGCTCTACATCTCGGACTGTCGCCGCGCGGGCGTGGAGTTGCTGCCGGTCTGCGTGAACAGCTCGATCGAGAGCTTCTCGGTGCCCAAGGCGCTGTCGCAGCAGGGCAAGGCGGCCATTCGCTACGGCCTGGGCGCGGTGAAGGGCGTGGGCAGCGGGTCCATCCGGGCCATCGTCGACGAGCGCACGCGCGGTGGCCTGTTTCGCGACGTGCTCGACTTCTTCGAGCGGATCGACCCCAAGGCGCTCAACCGGCGCGTGCTGGAGCAGCTGGTCAAGGCCGGCGCCTTCGACACGCTGGGTGTGGGACGCTCCAAGGTGCTGGCCGCGCTCGACGAGCTGTCCAGCGAGGGCGCGCGGCGTCGGGCGGAGAAGCTGCTGGGGCAGGGCGTCCTGTTCGGCGGCGGCCAGACGGAGAAGGCGTCGCGGACCTTCCGGTTCCCCGCGGTCGCTGACTGGTCGATCCTCGAGCGCATGGAGATGGAGCGGGAGGCGCTCGGCTTGTACCTGACCGGCCACCCGCTCGAGGCCTACGCGCCCGACGTGAAGCGCCTGGGCGCGCTCAATACGGCGCAGCTTCGAGACATGGAAACGAACTCGGACGTGCGCGTGGTGGGCGTCGCCGCGGACGTGCGCGTGGTGAAGACCAAGCGCGGCGACAAGATGGCGATCGTGCAGCTGCAAGACGATCGCGGCACGGTGGAGTGTGTGTTCTTCCCGGACCCCTGGCTGCGCAGCCAGGGCGCGCTCAAGCCCGGCGAGGTGGTGCTGGTGAGCGCCAAGGTGGATTGGGGCGAGGACGGCCCCAAGCTCAAGGGCAACGCCGCCGAGCCCATCGCCGAGGTCCGCACCCGAACGGTGCGAAAGGTGTTCCTGGACCTGCGCGTCGAGGAGCTGACCGACCCGCGCCTCGAGGCGCTCAAGGCCGTGTTCGAGCGCGAGCGCGGCAACTGCAGCGCCCACCTTCACGTGGCGGCACAGGGTCGCTTCACGGCGACGTTCGACGTCCCCGGGGTCACCATCGCCCCCTCGCGCGCGCTTGAAGACGCCGTGCATGCGCTGTTTGGACGGTCGGACGTGGTGACCTTCGGGGTGTGAGCCCGCGCGGGGTTTCCCCCGGCTCGCGACCTCGCTATGCGCTGTTCCATCGATGGGTTGCTGCGTTGATGATCCGGCTCCTCCTGCTGACCATGGCCGCGGCCTTCGCGGCGCCCGAACGTGTTGCGTCGACTGTGCCTGCGCCGCCGAGCAACGTGCGTCGCACGCTCGGGAACGGCGTCGTGGTCGACTGGACCCGGCACCGGCTGGAGGTCCTGGCCACGGAGCATGACAACAACCCGGCCCGCGACCTTCGCCCGCTTGAGCAGGCGGCCATGACCCAGATCGACACACGCTTTGAGACCGCGCTGGCCAAGCTGCCGGTTCGTCCGGGCGTCACCTGGGCGGCGCTCCCGGACCGTCAGGAGCTGCCGTCCATCCCCTGGCGCGTGGCCGAGACGCGCTACCACACGGGCGGATCGGTCGACGTGATCGGCGCGGTCGATCTGCGTGAGGTGCTGGCGCCGTGGAGCACGTCCCGCGCGGTGCCGCCGCCTGGCCCGTCCGCGTCGGACGCCACGGGGGTGCTGATCGACGCCCGCGGCATCGCGGTCGAGCCCTGCTACGCGCCGGTGGTGCAGACGGTGTCGGGCGAGGTGCTGTTCGACTCGATCGTCTGGCAGGACGTCGCCTGGGAGACCACGCCGGTGGTGTGGGTGGCCGACCCGATGCATGCCGAGGCGCGGGCGGCGGGGCTGCGGCCCGAGATGTTCCTCGCGAGCGGCGCCGACACCTGCACGATCGGCGTGGCCGATGAAGACGGGCCGCGGTGGAAGGAGCGGGTGGCGACGCTGCGGGCCGTCGGCGGTGGAGGCGTGGTGATCGTGGTGGATCCGTGATCCACGCGCAGTGGCTCGGTCGACTGGAGTACCGGTGGGCCTGGCGACTGCAGCACCTGCGGCGAGAGGCGGTGGAGCGGGGCACCGCGCCCGAGGTGCTGTGGACGCTGGAGCATGACCCGGTGGTGACGCTCGGGCGGCGGGCGGCGGCCGTGGACGTGGCGGGCTTGGGCAGCCGCGGCGTGCCCGTGGTCCAGACCGAGCGGGGAGGGCTGGCCACCTGGCACGGCCCCGGACAGCTCACCGGCTACCTGCTCGTGGACATCGGCCGGCGCGGGTGGGCGATCCGCAAGGTGGTCGAGGGCATCGAGTCCGGCTTGATCGGCTGGCTCGCCACGCAAGGCGTGAGCGCGGGGCGGCGAGACGGCTTGCACGGCGTCTGGGTGGGGCACGACAAGGTCGGCGCGATCGGGCTGCACGTGCGCCGCGGCGTGACTATGCACGGGTTCGCCCTCAACCTGGACCCAGGCCCCGCCGCGTTCACCGGGATCGTGCCGTGTGGCGTCGAGGACGGAGGCGTGACGAGCCTCGCGAGGCTGACGGGGAGGGTGAACCGTCCCGACGAGGTCGCCGACGTGGTCGGTTCAACGGTGCTCGATGCGATTGCGCGCGCCAATGCCGTCCCGAATGGTTGACACCAAGGCCCCGATGTCATAAAAGCGGCCCCGCTGAAGGCGCGTAGCTCAGTGGAAGAGCACTGCCTTGACACGGCAGGGGTCGGAGGTTCAAACCCTCTCGCGCCTATTCCTTCGGCAGAACGGCAGGCTCACCAGAGCCTGCCGTTCTCGTTTTCGGGCATCCTTGCTGGAGTCGCGCATTGCGCCGCGCTATCATGGGCTTGGCGTCTTCTGGCGCCGCCCGTTCCCCAAGTCCGGAGTCGACACCACTTGCGCCGTAGACCCTCTGCCCGCCGCCCTGATGCTACCGCTCGGTCCACCACTGACGCCAATGAGCCGCGCGTAGGCGACCGCATCCGGGTCCCTCGGGTGCTTGTCATCGACGAAGAGGGTGGGAAGCTCGGCGAGTTCATGATCGAAGACGCGCTCCGCATCGCCGAGGAGCGCGGGCTGGACTTGGTTGAGGTGTCGCCGAACGCGCGCCCGCCGGTCTGCCGCATCACGGACTACGGCAAGCTCAAGTACGAGAAGAAGAAGAAGGAAGCCGTCGCCCGGAAGAACCAGGTGCTCGTGCTCCTCAAGGAGCTCAAGCTCCGGCCCAAGACCGACGAGCACGACATCGAGGTCAAGGTCGCCCACGCCCGGGAATTCCTGGAAGAGGGCAACAAGGTCAAGATCACCGTCCGCTTCCGCGGCCGTGAGATGGCCCACCGTGAGATCGGCGAGGAGCAGTGCTTCGCCGTCTCGGACCGCTGCAAGGACCTCTGCGTCGTCGAGATGCCTCCCCGCATGGAAGGCAAGGCGATGTTCATGATCCTGGCGCCCACCAAGAAGAAGATGCCCAAGCCCATGAAGGTGCGCGAGCATGATGACGCGCGTCCGGAAGGCTCGGACGAAGACGGCGAGGAGTAGACCCTGGATCCAGCGAGCCCCCCACGTTGCGGGGCTCGCTGGGACCTGGATCATCACCGCGTCCCTGGACCGCCCGCCCCGGGTCAGTTAACGGGGCCGACCTGCGAGGAGCACCCCCATGCCCAAGATGAAGACGCGTCGCGCCGCGGCCAAGCGCTTCAAGGTGAACGCGAACGGCAAGGTCCGTTTCAAGCGCGCCCACAAGCGTCATTGCCTCGAGCACAAGAGCAAGGACATGAAGCGCACCACGCGCCGCGCGGGCGTGTTGCAAGAGCAGGACGCCAAGCACGTCCGTCTCATGATGCCGTACGCGTAGGTCTCCCGTCGGTCTTCGGACCGGCGATGGTGTCCTGCAGTCCGACTCATTCCGTTCCCCTACCTGACTCGCCGTCACCACCGTCCATTCCGGGCGGTTGGGATGCGGCAACAAGGAGTCCCCGATGACCCGCATTAAGCGTGCCCAAATCCGGCACACCCGTATCCGTAAGCTTCGCGAGCGCGTGAAGGGCTTCTTCCAGAGCCGCAAGCGTCTGCGTCAGGCCATGGAAGCGGCCATGAAGGCGGACCGCTACGCGTTCGCCGGCCGCAAGCAGCGCAAGCGCCAGTTCCGCCGCCTGTGGACGATGCGCATCAACGCCGCCGTCCGTCAGCAGGGCCTGTCCTACAGCCGCTTCGTGTTCGGCCTCAAGAAGGCCGGCATCGAGATCAACCGCAAGGTCATGGCCGATCTCGCCGTGCGTGAGCCGAACGCCTTCGCCGCCATCGTCGAGCAGGCCAAGGCCGCGCTCAACGCGTAAGGCGTCTCGTTCCGACTCGTTTGCGCGCCGGGCTTTGTTCGGCGCGCTACGAGGATCGCCCACACGTGAAACGGGGGATCCATGTTCTCGGCCGCGCGTTTTGCCCCACTGCTGGCGATCTCGCTCTGCGCCAAGAAGTCCACGGAACCAACCCTCGTCTGGGTGCAGTTCAACGGTGACGAGGACGTCATCGACGTGCCGGTCACGGCGTCGGACGAGCTGGGTCCCGCGGCCACGATCGACCTGACCTCGACCACCGGTGAGGTGATCGTCGGATCCGCCACCGTGGATCCGAGCAGCGGTCCGGTCGGGTCCTCGCACCGCATCACCGTCCACGTCCTGGACTCCTTCTCGGAGACCGTGACCAAGGTGGAGGTGGAAGCCGACGCGGGCGACCGCGGCGTGCAGACGCTGACGCTGGCGCAGGACAGCGCCGACGCGGGCGTCTGGGTGCTTGACGTGACGTCGCACGGCGTGGCGGGCGAGGAGCGCACCGACTCGTTCACGTTTCTGCTCTGGTCGGCGGAGCCGGAGCCCGCCGCAGTCAAGTGACGCCTGAGGAGACCTGGATGAGCGAACCCATCGACGTCCACATCCCCGACAAGATGTTCTTCCGCATCGGGGAGCTCGCGGAGCTCATCGGCGTGGAGCCGCACGTGCTGCGCTACTGGGAGCAGGAGTTTCGCATCCGCCCCCAGCGCTCGCAGTCGGGCCAGCGCACCTACCGCCGCAAAGACATCGTCCGGTTTCTACAGATCAAGCGGCTGCTCTACGAGCAGGGCTTCACGATCGCGGGCGCGCGTCGGGCGCTGCTCGACCCGGCGAAGGGCGATGTCGCAGAGGAGCCGCGTCAGTCGGACGTGCGCCAGCGACTCGACGATCTTCGGCAGAAGATCGCGAATACCCGCCTAAAGGTCGCGCGCGCGTGGGAGCCGCACGTCCCGCGGACCTAAGGAGAACGCCGCGTGCGCGCCTCAGGATGGTTGACGACGGGCCGCTCAGCCCATAGATGCGCGGCGACTCGGGACGTAGCGCAGCCTGGTAGCGCACCAGCTTGGGGTGCTGGGGGTCGCAGGTTCAAATCCTGTCGTCCCGACCATCATCGAAAAACACCCCAAAGAGCCCGCCAAAGCATTGCTTCGGCGGGCTCTTCTTCTTTCTGCTCCCCGGGAGGTCGCCCATGACGTCCAGCCTGCGTGCGTCATTCTCCGCCTTGATCCTGCTCTGTGATGGCGGCGACGCCTTCGCGCAGGACCGCCGCACGCTCGACGTGGACGACCTGTTCACGATCGAGGACGTGTCCGACCCGCAGATCTCGCCGGAGGGCGACGAGATCGTCTACACCGTGTCGCGGCTCGACCTGGTGTCGGACAAGGGCCAGGCGGATCTGTTCATGACGAGCTGGGACGGCGCGCGCACCGTGCAGCTCACGCACAGCCCAGGGGCCGAGTCTCAGCCTCGCTTCAGTCCCGACGGGCGCTGGATCGCCTTCCTGTCCGCGCGCGACGACGCCGACGAGGCCGATCAGGTCTGGCTGCTCGACCGCGCGGGCGGCGAGGCCGAGCGCGTGACGGACCTCCGTGGCGGGGTGTCGGACTACGTCTGGTCGCCTGACGGCCGCTCTCTGGCGCTGGTGGTGCTCGATCCGGAGACCAACCCCTGCGACGCCGACGGCGACAGGCCCTGCACGCCCGCGCCGATCGTGATCGACCGCTACAAATTCAAGGAGGACGAGGTCGGCTACCTGGGCGCGCGCCGCGAGCACGTCGTCCGCTTTGACCTGGCTGGCCGCGAGGCCACCCCCCTGACCTCGGGCCCCTACGACGACGCGCTTCCGGCGTGGTCGCCCGACGGGCGCAGCGTGGCCTTCGTCAGCAAGCGGGCGGGGGCCGATCCGGACCGCGGCCTGAACTGGGACCTCTACGTGGTCGACGCGGTCGCGGGGGCGACGCCGCGCGCGCTCACCACCTTCGACGGCGCGGATGACCACCCGGAGTGGGGCACACGCCCGGCGTGGAGCCCGGATGGCGCGCAGATCGCCTACCTGCAGGGCGGCCCGCCCAAGTTCTTCTACTACGAGCTGCCCAAGCTGGCGGTCGTCCCGGTGGCGGGCGGCGCGCCGCGGGTGGTCACGGGCGCGCTGGACCGCGCGCTGGGCCAGGTGCGCTGGTCGCAGGACGGTCGGGCGGTCTACGCGACGTTGGAGGACGACGGCTCCGTGAGCCTGGTTCGCATCTCCGTGTCCTCCGGCAAGGTGGTGCCCGTCGCGCCGACAGCGCGCGCCGTGGACGCGTTCGATGTCGGCCGCGGCGATCGCTTGGCCGTGCTGAACAGCAGCCCGCAGCGCCCGCCCGAGGTCTACACCGTGCGGGGGAGCACGCTGCGCCCCGTGTCGCGCCGCAACGACGCCTTGCTGGCCGGCCTGCGCCTCGGCGCCACGGAGCAGGCGCGCGTCACCAGTCCGGACGGCACGTCGGTCACCAGCTTCGTCGTCCGCCCGCCGGACTACGAGGAGGGCGAGCGCTACCCGACCTTGCTGCACCTGCACGGCGGGCCGGTCGGCCAGTTCGGCAACGACTTCGACTTCCAGGCCCAGCTCTTTGCAGCGCACGGCTACGTCGTCGTCAGCCCCAACCCGCGCGGCTCGTCGGGGCGCGGCCAGGCGTTCACCCGCGCTATCTACGCCGACTGGGGCCACCTGGACGCCCAGGACGTGCTGGCCGCGGTCGATGACGTGGTCGCGCGCGGCGTGGCCGACCCAGACCGGCTGGGCATCGGAGGTTGGAGCTATGGGGGCATCCTGACCGACGCGGTGATCGCGCAAGACACGCGCTTCAAGGCGGCGACGAGCGGCGCGTCCATCGCGAACGTCCTCGCGGGCTACGGCACCGACCAGTACGTCGTCGAGTACGAGGCCGAGCTGGGCACGCCCTGGGCCAACCCCGACGTCTACCTGCACAACTCGCTCGCCTTCCTCCACGCCGACCGAATCAAGACGCCCACGCTGTTCCTGTGCGGGGAGTCCGACTTCAACGTGCCGCTGATCAACTCGGAGCAGATGTACCAGGCGCTGCGCAGCCTGGGCGTGGAGACGCAGCTGGTAATCTACCCGGGCCAGCCGCACGTCATCACGACGCCGAGCTACCAGAAGGATAGGCTGGAGCGCTACCTTGCCTGGTTCGGGAGGTTCCTCGCGCCATGAGACTCGTCGCCGCGCTCGCGCTGTGTGTCTCCCTCCTCACGTCGGGGTCCGCCATGGCCAAGGGCTGGCTGGAGACGCCGTTCACCGCGGATCAGATCCACGCGTCCTGCGCGGACGGCACCAAGATGTCGATCCTGTTCGTCGACGCCAAGGGCACGCGCACCATCCGCGACTGGCTCTTCCACGCCGCGACGGACAAGGACGTGCTGGTGCAGTCCACCACACGTGACGACGCGGGCAACGAGGTCGACCCGACGGCCGACATGAAGCACACGTGGGTGGAGCTGCAGCGCCACGCCCGCTACGCCAACGACGACGCCACGCGCGCGCGCTCCGAGTTCGAGACGCGCCTTGGGCACTTTCAGGGCTGGGTCTACGACGTGAACGACGCTGGCCCGGACGGATCGCCCACGCATACCCGCCTGTGGTTCGCCGACCTGCTGCCTGGGCCGCCCCTGCGCATGGAGGTCATGGTCGGGGACGTCACCGTGATGACGATGGAGGTCCTCTCGCGCTCGCCGATGCCCGCGCTCCCGACGCCGGTCGAGCCCGCGGCGGCCGCGGAAGCGCCGCCTGCGCCTTCGGCCACGCCCTGATGCTCGACCGCTACGGCGACCTCGCCACCTTCGTCCGCGTGGTGGACGCGGGCAGCTTCACCCAGGCCGCCAAGGACCTGGGCGTGTCTACGTCGCAGGTGAGCCGGTCGATCGCCCGCCTGGAGGACCGGCTCGCGACCCGCCTGCTGCACCGCACCACCCGCCGCCTGTCGCTCACCGAAGCCGGCCGGGCCCTGCACGAGCGCGCTGGCGCGCTGCTGTCGGAGCTCGACGACGTAGAGGGCGCGCTGCGCGACCACGGCGGCGCGGTCCGCGGCACGCTGCGCCTGACCATGCCGATCCACTTCGGCATCCGCTACGTCGCGCCGCTGACCGCGAAGTTCGCGGAGCTCTACCCGGACATTCGCTTCGACCTGTCGTTCGACGATCGACGCGTGGACCTGATCGCAGAGGGGTACGACCTGGCGATCCGCGTCGCCAACCTGTCCGACTCCTCGCTGCTGGCGCGCCGGCTGGGCCGCACGCGCTTGCTCACCGTCGCGGCCCCCTCGTACCTGGCGTCGCGTGGCGTGCCGACCCATCCCGCGGACCTCGCGGGTTGGGACGCGCTGGTCTACTCGCACGATGCGGCGCCCAGCTGTTGGCGCTTCCACGGCCCGGACGGGGAGGCGACCGTGAAGGTCGACAACCGCTTCCTCGCCAACAACCTCGAGGGCCTGATGGCCGCGGCGATCGCG
Organism: Pseudomonadota bacterium; assembly: GCA_947475315.1. Lineage (GTDB taxonomy): Bacteria > Myxococcota_A > UBA796 > UBA796 > CAIOSP01. The sequence goes on from CANJMY010000005.1 coordinate 12,341, forward strand.
GGGCTGGGCGTGGCGCGCGTGCCGGACGCCATCGCGACGCCCGAGGTGCGGGCGGGGCTGCTCACCCGCGTGCTGGCGGAGTGGGAGGACGAGGTGCCGGTCTGGGCCGTGTACCCGCCGGGGCGCCACCTCTCTCCGAAGGTGCGCACGTTCGTCGACTTCCTGGTCGAGGGCCTGGCCTCGGAGCCGTGGATGCAGTGCACCAAGCGTGAACACGCCGAGTCCGCACCGGACGCCGCCGAGCTCAAGCCGCGCTGACGTGCAGGGTGCGCTTGAGCGCGTCGGTCATGGTGGTCAGGGCGGCGTCCGCCTCGGGCAAAAAGCCGTCCAGGTTGACGAAGCCGTGGATCATGCCCGGCAGGTCGATCAGCTCCACGGCGACGCCCGCGGCGCGTAGGCGCTCGGCGTACTCGATGCCCTCGTCGTGAAGCGGGTCGAGCCCGGCCACCACCACCAGGGCCTGCGGGAGCCCGTCCAGGCGCTCCGCGCGCAGCGGCGACAGGCGGATGTCGTCGTGGAGGGGCGCGCCGCCGGTGTAGGTCGACAGGTACCAGTCGACGTGCGGCGTGCTGAGCAGGAAGCCGTCGGACAGCTCAGCGCGCGAGGGGTGCTCGCCGCGGCTGGTGACCGACGGGTAGATCAGGAACTGCAGGCGCGGCGCAGGCCCGCCCTCGGCCAGCGCCAGCTGCGACACCACCGCGGCCAGGTTGCCGCCCGCGCTGTCTCCGCCCACGGCGATCCGCCATGCGTCCACGCCCAGCTCCTGGGCGTGCGCGCACAGCCAGCGCAGCGCGTCGTGGGCGTCGTCGACCGCGGTGGGGAAGGGGTGCTCGGGCGCTAGGCGGTAGTCGACGGACGCGACGACGCAGTGGGCGTCCTCGGCCAGCCTGCGGGTCAACGCGTCGTGCGAGTCGACGCTGCCGATCACGAACCCGCCGCCGTGCAGGTAGAGCAGCGCGGGCAGCACCTCGTCGCGCGTGCCGCGCGGGCGGTAGACGCGGATGCACACGCCGTGCGGGCCCTGATGGTCGGCGACCTCGACCTCGCGCAGGCGACCGGCGCCTGCGGCGGTGAGCGCGCCAAAGTCCGCGCGCTGGCGTGCGACGCTGTGCTTGTAGCGGGGGCGCGGGTCCAGGCCGATGGTGCGGAGCAGCAGCTGCGTCCGTAGTGGCACCTTCTGGCCGCGCACCACCCGCTCGCGGCCCGCGAGGATCCGCGCCACGACGTCCGAGGACGACATGATGCGCGTGAGGAACTCGGTCTGGATCCGGACGTGGAGCATGAGCCAACCTACGCCAGAGGGGCGGTGAGGGGCAAGCCGCATCGCGGCTGAGGCCGCGAACCTAGACCTTGTCGAGGCGGCTGGTGGGCGTCAGGCCCCAGCCGCTCTCGCGCGCTTCGGGCGCGACGACGTCTACCGCGTCACCGCGACCCAGGGCGCGCCACGCGGCCGTCCAGGGGGCGGAGGAGTCAGGCGGCGCGCTCAAGCTGAAGCGTCCCTGCGCGCCGCACACCACGAAGCGCTCGCGTCCGGCCTTGTTGCGCAGGCGCTCGCTCACCACGCGCACACGGGTCTCCGGGCGCGCGGCCATCGGCGCGCCGGGAGCGCGAAGGACCAGCCAACCATAGGCCAGCGTGGACTTGTCCAGGTGCGCCGCGCGGGCGAGCGCGCGGACCTGCTCCGGCGCGGACCACACCAGCTCGCCGTGGCAGGCGGCGCCCGCCGCGCGCGCGGGGCACGGGCCGGTGGTGAAGCAGGGCGCCTCGACCGTGAAGCCGCGGGCGACCATCTCGTCGCGCAGCGCGAGGGTGTCGGCGTTGATCGCGTGGCTGGCCGGCTCGAACGCGATCAGGCGGCCGCCGGGCGACAGGCGCGCCGACAGCGACTCCAGCAGCGCCGCGCGGCGCTCGATGCGATCGGGCGCGCGCTTGGACAGCTCGTTGAGCACGTGGCCGAACGTGATCACGTCGAATGGGCCGTCGGGGAGCGCGGTGTCGCCCTCGCCGTCCCAGAAGAAGGGGTGCAGGGCGCCGCGCGCGCCGCGGGCCAGGCCTCGCGCCACGGTCAGCGCCTCCGTCGCGTGGTCGCCCGCGTGCACCTCATCAAACCCCAGGTCCAGCAGCGCGCGCGACACAGGCCCAGGCCCGCAGCCCAGGTCCAGCGCGCGCCCGCTGGGCCCAGGCGCGAGCGACACGGCGCGAAACACCGCGTGCGCCTGGGCGTGGCTGATTGGCGCGAAGAACACCAGGTACGCGCCCAGGCGCGCCGCGTCTTGCAGGTAGCCCTGACCGGCGATGTTGCGGTCGCCGGAGAAGCCCGCCGACAGGCGATGCACCGCGCGCGCGACCGCTGCCTCCTCCGCGCGGGTGAGGCGATCGGCGGGGCCGTCGGTGTGTCCGGTCAGCTCGCGCCACAGGGGCACGAGGCCTGTCAGGTTGGGGGGGCGCATGGGCGGCGTCTATCCGACGTTCGGCGCGCTAGCTCTGGACGCGCTTGAGCTCAAGCATCACCATCAGCGTCTTGATCGCCTGGTCCTGCTCTTCGGTGGGGGTGAAGTTGGGCGTGACGATCCACATGGCGAAGCGGTCGGAGCGCGCCATGGCAGACCCGGGCTGATCCGGCCGTCGCAGGCCAATGTCGATGGTCTCACCAGCGTTGTTGCGCATGACCAGCATGACCGCGCGCTGCACGTCGTGGACGAGCGCGCCGTCGATGTGCCAGCCGGTCTTGCCCAGCGTGATCTTGCCGCGCTTGGAGATCACGTTCGCGAACCGCAGGCGGGTCGACGTGAGCCAGCGGCGCAGATCCTCGGACGGCGGATCGACGCTGGCCACCTCATCACGCGCCAGGCGGTCGCCCTCGATGTCCCAGTCGATCGACTGCTCGGCGGGGATTGGTCGGATGCGCTTGGCGCTCGGCACGCCGCGCAGCGCGAGCTCGCGCAGCTCGTTCATCGCGGCCATTTGGCGGCGGTCGAACACGTAGGCGGGGAGCTGGATCGGCGCCGTGCCGGGCCGCTCCTGGTAGGCGTTGTACGACGCCACGTCGAACACGCGACCGGCCAGGCGCGACAGCTCGAAGTCGTGGTCGGTCTCGTCGCCGAACCCGTAGAGGATGTCGGTGCGCACGAGCAGATCGGGCACCTCGGCCTTGAGGCGGCGGACCGCGTCGAGGACCGCCTGGATGTCGTAGTCGCGCTCCATCTGATCGAGGATGCGCTGGCTGCCAGACTGGATCGGCAGGCCGATGAACGAGAAGCGGCCCCGCTTGAACACCTGCAGCAGGCCCTCGAAGTGCTCCAGGAACAGCTTGGGCTCAAACGCCTCGGCGCTGAACAGCACGTCCTCCGACATGTCGGAGAGCGCGCTGAGCAGGTCGACCACGTTGAGGCCCAGGTCCGCGCCCCACGCGCTCATGTCCGTCGACACCAAGAGCACGTCGGGGTGACCGGCCGCGAGGCCGCGGCGCACGTCCGCGATCACGCCCTCGATCGGGTTGCTGCGCGGGCGGCCGGTGGCGCGTCGGATCGCGCAGAAGGTGCATGTGCCGAAGCAGCCCGTGCTCGCGCCCACATGGTACCAGTGGTCGCTGAACGCGGTGCCTGCGTAGCGGTTCTTGAGCGACGTTCGCACCGAGTCGAACTTCACGACCGTTGGCTGGAACAGCTCGTCGAGGGCGTTGAGGTTGCGCGGGTCCAACATCGCGCTGTCGGCCACGCCGTCGAGCGCCTGGGTCAGCTGCTTGGGCTCGATGCTGTTGAGGCAGCCGGTGACGACGATCGGCGTGCCCTCGGCCTGATCGCGCACGAGCGTGATCGCGTCGAAGGTCTGCTTCGCGTTGCGGGCGTCGGAGCCGCAGGTGTTGATCAGCTGCACGTCCGCGAGCGCAGGGTCATCGGCGACGTGGAAGTGGTTCCGCTCGATGTAGTCGTGGATCTGCGACGTGATCATCCCGGCATAGGGACAGCACTTGAACGCCTGGTGGACGTAGACCGTCGACCCTGGGGGAATCTGGAACCCGGTGTGCTTGCGCATCGACACTCCTCAGGAGGTCATGGGGCCTTGGTCAGCTGCGCGTAGGCGCCAGCCTCCAGGCCCGGGCCCGACTGCTTCAGCTTCTGATCGAAGAACGCGGTGACCGCGTAGTTGAGCACCTGATCGGAGGTGTCGAGGTCGAGGAAGGCCTCGGACGAGCACGTGTCCGACGCCGTGGGCGTGTAGGAAGGGCAGCCGTCCGTGCCCAGCGTGGACAGCTGCTGGATGAACAGCGCGTTGGCGTCGTCGCGCGCGCTCAGCTGCGTGCCCACCGCACCCATGTCGACCTTGCACAGGTCCGAGAACGCCAGGTGGCCCGCGCCCGCGAGCGACCAGTAGCCGTCGGTGGTCGTGGGGGCGGACGGCACGAGCTGGCTCTCGCCTACGACGCCGTCGCAGCTGCCGCCGATGATCGCGGTCTTGGCGTCGCCGGTGAAGTCACCGCCGCCTGCGAGCGGCAGCGCGGCGAGGAAGCGCGGGTTGGCGTTGGTGACGGTGGTCGTGGTGAAGCCGCCAGCCGAGTGCCCGAAGATGCCCATGTTGCCGGTGTCCGCGAGGCCATCGAGCCAGTCGACGCCGGCGTCCAGCCACGCGAGCATGTGGTCGATCTGCGGCGGCGCCGGGTCATCGCCGAACATGCCGCCGAGCTGGCACTCGCCGGCGGGCGGCGTGAACAGGCACGGCGCGAAGGTCGCGAGGTCACGGCCCGGGTGGTCGACCGAGATCACGACGTAGCCGCGCGACGCGAGGTGCGCGCACAGCGCGGCGGACTGGGTGCGGAAGCCGGACACGCCGTGGCTGAACACGACGACCGGCAGCGGTGCATCCACGGGACGCGGGGCTGCGTCGCGGATCGCGTGCTGGGTCCAGGTGGGGATGGTCACCTCAGCCAGGAGGGTCGCCACCTCGTCGGGGACGTAGGTGAGCAGGCTGATCACGTCGTCGTCGCCGGTGGTGTCCTCGTCGGCCGGGTACCAGACCTCGAACGACTCGTCGTTGGCGAGCACGGTGCGGACGCCGACGGGCACGCCCTCCGCGGCGGGGTCCGCCGGCAGGTCCAGAGGCTGCGGCTCGACGACAGGCTCGGCCTTGCCGCATGCGGTGAGCGTGACAATTGCAGCCATCAGGACAGAGCGGGGCATCGGTTCTCCGGGATTCGGCATGGTATCTGTTCCCACCTACGATGGGGAGGGGACATGGCCACACCGTCTGGGCTCGACCTCTCCACCGGGGGGACGATCACCGCCGTCCTGGGCCCCACCAACACCGGCAAGACCCACGTCGCCATCCAGCGCATGCTCGCGCACCGGACCGGGATGATCGGTCTTCCGCTTCGGTTGTTGGCGCGTGAGGTCTACGACCGGGTGGTGCGGGAGAAGGGTGCGGATCAGGTCGCGCTGCTCACCGGCGAGGAGAAGCGGGTGCCGCGCGACGCCCGCTACTGGGTGTGCACTGTCGAGAGCATGCCCGTGGACAAGCCGGTCGGCTTTCTGGCGGTCGACGAGATCCAGCTCGCAGGGGATCCGGCGCGCGGACACGCCTTCACCGACCGCCTCCTGCGCGCGCGCGGCGTGGGCGAGACCTGGTTCCTAGGCTCTGAGACCATCGCGCCGCTGCTCGCGCAGCTGGTGCCCACCGCGCAGATCCGCACGCAGCCGCGGCTCTCGAACCTGTCCTACGCGGGGCCACGCAAGGTGACGGGCCTGCCGCCGCGCAGCGCCGTGGTCGCGTTCTCCGCGCGCCGAGTCTACGAGCTCGCCGAGCGGCTGCGCGCGCGCCACGGCGGCGTGGCGGTGGTGCTGGGCGCGCTGTCCCCGCGCACGCGCAACGCGCAGGTCGCCATGTTCGAGGCGGGCGAGGTGGAGCACCTGGTCGCCACCGACGCGATCGGCATGGGCCTGAACCTCGACGTGCACCACATCGCGCTGGCGGGCGCGGAGAAGTTCGACGGGCGCGGGACGCGACCGCTGCGCGCCGACGAGCTCGCGCAGATCGCGGGGCGCGCGGGGCGTCACCGACGCGACGGCACGTTTGGCGAGACGGCGGGCCTCGACCCGCTGGATCCTGGCTTGGTGGACGCGATCGAGCAGCACCAGTTCGAGCCGCTGGCCCGCCTGTACTGGCGCAGCGCCGATCTCTGCTTCGACACGGTAGGCGCGCTGCGCGACAGCCTGGTGGTGCCTGCGCCGCGCCGCTGCCTGATCGCGGTGCGCGACGCGGACGACGCGCAGGTGCTGGACGCGGTCGCGCGCAGCCCGGCCGTGCTGTCGCGCGCCAAGCGACCGGACGCGATCCGCCTGCTGTGGGAGGTCTGTGGCATCCCCGACTTCGCCGACGTGCTGCCCGAGCACCACGGCGCGCTGGTCGAGGCGATCTTTGTGCACCTGGTCGACAACGGCGGCGAGCTTCCCGAGGACTGGTTCGCCGCGCAGATCAAGCGCCTGGACCGCACTGAGGGTGACGTGGACGCGTTGACGTCGCGCTTGGCGGCGGTGCGCACCTGGACCTACGTCTCCAACCGCGCGGGCTGGCTCAAGGACGGGCGCGGGTGGCAGGCGCGCGTGCGGGACCTGGAGGAGCGGCTGTCGGACGCGCTGCACACCCAGCTCACGGCGCGGTTCGTCGACCGTCGCCTTGGCGTGGTGGTGTCGCGCGACGGCGTGGTGATGCCGACGGTGCGACGCGCGGGCGACACGCTCGTCTCGTCGAACGGCGAGGTGGTGGGCGGCCTGCGGGGCTTTCACGTGGACGTCGACGCGCGGCCTGGCAGCCACCTGGATCGCGCGGTGCGCGCGGCGGTGACGCCTTGGCTCTTGGAGCAGGTGACGGGCCTGGAGGCGGCGCCCGACACGGAGATCCTGCTCGGCCTGGACGGCACGCTGCGCTGGCAGGACGTGGCGCTCGCCACGCTGACGGCGGGCCCAGACTGGCGACGCCCGACGCTGCGCATTCCACGCACCGACCTGCTGGAGGGCGCGGCGCGCGCGCGCCTGGTCGGGCGGTTGGAGCGCTGGCTCGCGGCCTGGCTTGGGTCCTGGGCGATCGTCTCGTCGCCGGATCTCACGGCGCCCGAACGCGCGCTGCGTCACGCGCTACACGAGCGCCTGGGCCTGACGCCGCGCGTCGCGTGGTCGAGCGCGCTGCGTGAGCTGGGGCCCGACGCGCTCGCGCGGCTGGAGCGCGACGGGGTCGTGGTGGGCGAGGTGACAGTGCAGCACGCGCCGTCCGTCGCGCGGGTGGTGGAGCGGGCTCTGCTGTGGCGCGTGCACCACGGCGCCGTCCCAGACGTCGCCGCGTCCACGCTCGCGGTGCGCGCCGACTGGGCGCAGGACGTCACTGTGGCGCTGGGCTTTGTGCCGGTGGGCCGCTGGCGGATCCGCGCGGACGCGCTGGAGTGGATGTTGGCGGGCGGGCCATCGGCGGCGGCGTCGTGGGGCATCTCGGAGGGCGCGTGGGCGGCCGTCGCGCAGCGATGGCGCGCGGCGCCGAACGGTCGCGCGCGACGGTAAGCACCGCGGCGTCTCCGGCGCGCCGAACTGCACGAGTCGGATCGCCCGCGGGGCGTCGCGCGCGAGCCGCTACTCCAGGTCGGCCAGGAACTGCTCGTGCACGTCGGGCTGCGTCGCGCCGAGCTCGTCGCGGACCCGGGTCCACGACCCGTCGGCGCGCATCTCGCGCGACCGGCCCACGTCTTCCAGGTAGCGCACCAGGTAGGAGTCCCAGAGCCACTTGCGCCAGCGCTTGCTCTCGATCGGGACCATCACCTCGACGCGGCGGTGCAGGTTGCGGCCCATCAAGTCCGCGGACCCGATGTAGACCTTGGGGTCGCCGCCGTGGTGGAACCAAAGCACGCGCGCGTGCTCCAGGAAGCGCCCGATCACGCTGCGCACACGGATGTTCTCGGACAGGCCCGGCACGCCGGGCACCAGGCTGCAGATACCGCGCACCAGCAGGTCGACCTTCACGCCGGCCTTGGAGGCGTCATAGAGCGCCGTGATGATCTTGGGCTCGGTCAGGCCATTGACCTTGGCGACGATGCGGGCCGGCTTGCCCAGCTTGGCTTGGCGCGTCTCGTGGCGGATGAGCGCGGTCCAGTCGTCCATCATGAAGCGCGGCGCGACGAGCAGCTTGCGGAAGGTGGCGGGCCTGGCAAACCCGGTGATCTGGTTGAACAGATCGGCGACGTCGGCGCAGATCTCCTCGTCACAGGTGAACAGGCCCAGGTCCGTGTACACGCGCGCGGTGACCGGGTTGTAGTTGCCGGTGCCGATGTGCACGTAGCGGCGCAGGCCGCGCTCCTCGCGGCGCACGACCATGGCCAGCTTGGCGTGCGTCTTGAGGCCGGGGACGCCGTAGATCACGTGGACGCCGGCCTCTTCCAGGCGGCGCGCCCACACGATGTTGTTCTCCTCGTCAAAGCGCGCCTTGAGCTCGACGACCGCCGCGACCTGCTTGCCCAGGCTCACCGCCTCCAGCAGGGCCGCGATCACCGGCGAGTCGCCGCTGGTGCGGTACAGCGTCTGCTTGATCGCCAGCACGTTGGGATCACGCGCCGCGACGCGGACGAATTCCGCCACCGACGCGAACGCGTCAAACGGGTGGTGCACCATCACGTCGCCCTTGGAGATGCGACGGAACAGGGACTCGCCCTTGAAGCCGTTTGGCACGGCGGGGATGAAGGCGGCGAAGCGGTGCTGCGGCAGCTCCAGATCGGCCAGGCGGGACAGGCCGCTCGGCGCGACCATGCCCGGGACCCTGTACGTGGCCTGCTCGTCGATCTCCAGGCCCTCGTGGAGCTCGCTCACGATCTCGTCGGGCGCGGACGCGTCGATCTCCAAGCGCACCACGTCGCCGAAGCGCCGCTTGCGCATCTCGGTCTCGATGTACTTGAGAAGGTCGTCGGCCTCGTCCTCGCGGATCTCCACGTCGGCGTCACGCGTCACGCGGAAGGTGAACGGGCGCTCGACCTCCATGCCGGGGAACAGGCTCGACAGGTTGGCCTTCACCAGGCTCTCGATCGGCATGAAGCGAAGCGGCGCGCCGTCGCGGCGCGGGCCGTCATCGAGCGAGAGCAGACGCGGCAGGTGGTCGGGGATCTTGATGCGCGCCAGCCGACGCTCGCCGTCCGGCGCGTCGACCATCACCGCCATGTTCAGCGAAAGGTTGCTGATGAACGGGAAGGGGAAGGCCTTGCTGATCGCCAGCGGCGTCAGCGTGGGGTGCACCTGCTGGTCGTAGTAGCGCTCCCAGCGGGTCTGCTCGCGGCGCGAGAGGTCTTCGTAGCGGACCAGCATGATCCCCGACGCGATCAGCGCGCCGGTGAGATCGTGGAGCACCGCGTCCGCGTGCTCCAGCGTCGCGCGCACCTGGTTGGAGAGCGTGTCCAGGCGCTGACGAGGCGTCTGGCCCTGGTGTGAGGGCACCTCAACGCCGGCCTCCAGCTGATGCCGGATGCCGCTCACCCGGATCATGAAGAACTCGTCGAGGTTCCGATGGAAGATGCTGATGAAGCGCACGCGCTCGAGCAGCGGGTTGGTCGGGTCCGCCGCCTCGTCCAGGACGCGCTCGTTGAAGCGCAGCCAGCTGGACTCGCGATCGATCATGGGCGGGTCGCCGAACGGCACCGCAGCGCTGGGCGGGAGGTCCTCTAGGGGCTCGGACAAGATAGCTCCGTCATCGACACCGACGCCGGGCAATGTAACCGGGGGCGCGCTCGCCATTGTGTTACAAAGCGGGCACGGAGTGCTCTTGCGCATCCTCGTGTCGAACGATGACGGGTTCGATTCACCCGGTCTGCACGCGCTCGCCCAGGCGGCCGAGGCTTTTGGGACCGTGTGGATCGTGGCGCCGGAGCGCGAGCAGTCCGCGCAGAGCCACAGCCTGACGCTCCAGTCGCCCCTGCGCGCCCGCAAGCGCGGCGAGCGTCGCTTTCAGGTGAACGGCACCCCGGCGGACTGCATCTACCTGGGCATCCACGGCCTGATGGACGGGCCACCGGACCTTGTCCTGTCGGGCATCAACCGGGGGAGCAACCTGGGCAATGACGTGCACTACTCGGGCACGGTCGCGGCCGCGCGCGAGGCGTCTTTCACCGGGTTGCCGGCGGTGGCGTTCAGCCTGCACCTCGACCCGAGCGCGGACACCGTCTGCCACTGGGAGACGGCGACCGACGTGGCCCGGCGCGTGATCCCGGTCGTGCTCGACCGCGGCCTGCCGCAGCGCACCCTGCTCAACGTGAACGTGCCGAACGTGCCCCTCGACGGGCTGCGCGGCGTGCGCGTCACCACGCTCGGGCACCGGCACTACGAGAACCGCGTCACCCGCCGAGAAGACCCGTGGGGCCGCGACTATTACTGGATCGGCGGCGCGCACCGCGCGTTCGACGCCATCCCCGACTCAGACGGCCCGCTGTGCGAGGCCGGCTGGGCGACCGTGACCCCGCTGCACTCGGATCCCACGCTCACCTCCTTCCTGGCGCCGCTGCGCGCCCGGCTCTCCCCCGACTCGTAGAGGTCAACATGACGCAGGCCTTGATCAACGCGCTGACCACCACCATCCGTGATGTCCAGGACTTCCCCAAGCCCGGCATCCTGTTCAAGGACATCACGCCGGTGCTCGCCAACCCGCGCCTGTTCCAGGACGTGATCACCTGGGTCGCGGGCGAGTTCGCCGGCCAGCAGGTCGACTACGTCGTGGGCATGGAGTCTCGCGGCTTCATCTTCGGCGCGCCCGTCGCGCTGCAGCTGCAGGCGGGCTTTGTCCCTGCGCGCAAGCCGGGCAAGCTGCCGGGCCTCACCGAGCGCGTCTCCTACGATCTGGAGTACGGCTCGGCGTCGCTCGAGATCCACGTCGACGGCATCAAGAAGGGCAGCAAGGTCCTGATCGTCGACGACCTGCTCGCCACCGGCGGTACGGCGGCGGCGACCGTGAAGCTGGTCCGCAAGCTGGGCGGCGAGGTGGTCGCCTGCTGCTTCCTGGTGGAGCTCGACTTCCTCGAGGGCCGCAAGCTCCTCGACGTGCCGGTGCTGAGCCTACTGCACTACTAGGCTGCACCTGCACCTGCACCTGCACCTGCACCTGCACCTGCACCTGCACCTGCACCTGCACCTGCACCTGCACCTGCACCTGCACCTGCGGCGGCGCGCCGCGCGAACGCGGCGGCGCCGGTCCGTTTCGGTCGATCGCGTGGCCGCCTCGCGGGTGCGTCGCGCCCTAGGGGTAGATCGCGTTGAGGACCGCCGCCAGTCGAACGCCGGCCTGCTGGAGGCGCGCGTCGACGATCGGCCGGGTGAGCAGGTCGTAGCGGCGGGGGAGCGTGGCGTCCGCGTCAAACCCGAACAGGTCGGCGCGCCGCGCCAGCGTGTAGGACTCTTCTGCCCAGGTGAGGGCGGCGGCGGTGACGGAGTGCTGCACGTCTCCCCCTGTCAGGTCGGGCCGCGACATGGCGGCGGTGGACGCGTGCACGCCCAGGTCCACCTCCAGCTTCGCCGCCAGATCGGTCCAGGTGGGCGCGGGCGCGCGCAGGTCGGCGACCTCGGTCGAGATCAGGCGCACGTCCCACACCAGGTGGATGGGCTCCGGCGCGGCGTGGTCGTAGCTCACCGCGGTCAGCGTGCCGCCACGCCCGTCCACGTGAAAGACGTGGAGCGGCATGTGCAGATCGCCGACGAAGTGCGCGAGGAAGCGGAGCGCCTCGACGTGGTCGTCGCGGGTGAGCGCGGGGTCGTTCAGGCGCGCCGCGTAGTACCCGATGGCGCCGACGACGCAGGCGGGGCCGTGAACCCCGTCGTCCGCGCAGTTCACGCCCGTGGCGGTGACATGTTCGCTGCCGGGCGCGGTGCTGATGTAGTGGCGCGGGTTGGCCCACGCGTAGGCTGGGGCCGTGCGCGCGTACACGTCAGGCCAGGTGGCCGCCTCCGCGAGCGTGCCGAAGTCGCCGGGAGCGAGCAGCGCGGTGACCGCCTCGCGCGCGGTCGGCGTGAGCGCGTCCCAGGCGATCTGACCCACGATGCGGTGGCCGTCGTCGCCCCACGCGTGGGCCGCGGGCGAGGCCAGAAGGCATGCGAGCAGCGTGAGGGCGAGGCGCATTCAGGGCTCCAGGTCGCGTGTCCTGCGTAGCGCGCGGGGTCCGGCGTGGCGCGGCGATCCGGTCGGGCCGCTCTCGGGGACGGGCTCTGGGCGGTGAGCGCGGCTCAATCCGCGCGGCGATCAGCGCTCAACCACGACCTCGGCTTCGAAGCCCGACGCGCCGAAGGTGCGCTCGCGCATGCGCAGGTGGCCCGCGGAGAGCGTGAGCACCGTGCTCGCGCGGGTGCCGTAGCTGCCTCCCTCGATGAACACCGGCGAGAGCATCCGCTCCAACTCCATGCCCACGCCCGTGTCCGGCAGCGCGTCGTCGGACGCGGGGGTGCGATCGGACAGCAGGGCGAACAGCGCCTCCTCGTCGACGTGCTCGGCGTGTAGCGCTCGGGTGAGCGTGTCTTCGCCGCGTCGCATCTTGGGCCAGCGGTCGTCGATCGGCCCGTTCGACACGGCGTGAACACCCGGCGCAAGCTCACGGACCGCGGGCTCTCGGTTGGACAGATGCAGCAAACGCTCGCCGTCGCCGAGCAGAAGGTGGAAGCCGCCGTAGGCGCCGCGCTCGGCCCACACCCGCGCGACGATCGCGTCGAGCGGATCGTCGGAGAGGATCGCGTCGCGGACGAGCACGCCGCGCGAGCGCGCGCCTTGGGTGAGCGGCGGGCGGCGGAAGTTGGTAACCGCCGCGAAGCGGCCGTCGGGCCGGACCGCGAGCCAGGAGCCGTGCTCGACGAGGTCACGCCCCCCGATCACGTCGGCGTGCTCCGGCCACGGAGCGATCGGCGCAGAGGGGCGCGCACGGAACTCGTCGCGGTTCGCGGCGACGACGAGGCGGCGCGCGGGGCCGGGCTGCCAGGCGAGGAAGATCACGCACATTCGATCGCGTATCGCGCGGGTGGATGCGGGGGCAGCGGGTGTCATTCGCATCGACAGGTAAACAGACCCTCCAACATGGGGCGCACCCGAACGAACTCATGTTCACGGCGCCTCCCGCGCCACACACCGAGGCCACCATGAAGCTCTCCAACTTGGCCGTCCTGATCGGCCTGACCCTCTCCGCACAGGCCGTGGCCGGCGACGAACCCACCCCGGCGCCCGCCGCTGAGCCCGCCCCCGCGGCGGAGTCCGCGCCTGCGCCCGCGCCGCTCGAGGTCATCGCCCCGCGCGTCAGCGCGCCCGCGACCGAAGACGACGCCTGGGGCAGCAACCCCTGGAACCTGTCGGCCGACATGCTGGAGCGCGTGCAGAACCGCGCGCCGGCGTCCGACAAGCTCCCGCGTCAGTAGGCGCCGCGAACGGTCGCGACCCGAGCGCCGCGTGGTCGTCCTTCGGGCGGGCACGCGTCGCTCGCGTGCGCATTAGGCCCCGACCAGCTTGCGCCACAGGTCGTCCGCGGCGGCCGTGAGATCGGCGAGCGAGCCCTCGTTGCGCACCACGTAGGTGGCGACACGCTCCTTGTCCCCCATGGGGAGCTGCGCGCTGAGCACCGCGCGGGCGGCGTCGTCGCTCACGCCGTCGCGCGCCATCACGCGCGCGATCTGCACGTCGGGCGACGCGCTGACCACGACCAGGGCGTCCTGCATCCGCCACGAGCCGGTCTCGACCATGAGCGCGGCCTCGATGCCGACGAGCGGCGCCTGTGCGGAGGCCTGCCGAGCTACCCACGCGCCGATCGACTCGAAGATGCGTGGGTGGGTGATCGACTCCAGGCGACGTCGCGCGGAGGTGTCGGACATCACGATCGTGCGCATGCGCGCGCGGTCGAGGTTGCCGTCCTCGTCGAGGATCTCGGAACCGAATGCGTCCACGACGGCGGCTAGGCCGTCGGTGCCCTTGGCCACGACCTCGCGCGCCACCTTATCCGCGTCGAGGATCGGCACGCCGTGCCGCTCGCGCAGCAGCTGCGCGACCGTCGACTTGCCCGTACCGATTCCACCTGTCAGGCCGAACGTCTTCACGCGTCGGACTCCAGCTTTTCAATGTACCGGAAGATGGTGCGCGCATCCACGCCCAGGTCGCGGGCGGTCTGCGCCTTGTTCCAGTTGTTGAGGTCGAGCACACGCTTGATGTAGTCGGCCTTGAACTGCTCCTGCGCGTCGGCGAGGGGCAGGATGGGCTGCTTGGACGCGCCGCTCAGCCCCAGATCGTCGGGGTTGATCAGCGCGCGGTCGCACAGGATAACGGCCTTCTTCACGTGGTTGGCGAGCTGGCGGACGTTGCCAGGCCAGTCGTGGCCCTTGAGCGCCACCAGCGCCTGATTCGTGAAGCCCTTGGCCTTGCTGCCGTACTGCACCCGGAAGGTCTCCAGGAAGTGCTGCGCCAGGATCGAGATGTCCTCGCCGCGCTCGCGCAGGGCGGGCAGGCGGATCGAGACCTCGTTGAGACGGTAGTACAGGTCTTCACGGAAGGCGCCCGACGCGATGACCTCGGCCGGGTCGCGGTTCGTGGCGGCGATCACGCGGATGTCGATCGGGCGCGGCTGCACCTCGCCGACGCGCTGGATTTTGCGCTCCTGCAGCACGCGGAGGAGCTTGACCTGCAGGTTGGTCGGCATCTCGCCGATCTCGTCGAGGAAGAGCGTGCCCTTGCCGGCGGCCTCGATGCGGCCGATCTTGTCGGAGTCCGCGCCGGTGAACGCGCCCTTCTTGTGGCCGAAGAGCTCGGACTCCAGCAGGTTCTCGGGGATGGCGCCGCAGTTGATCGCGACGAACGGGCCCGCCTTTCGCTCGCTGCGGTTGTGCAGCTCGCGCGCGACCAGCTCCTTGCCCGTGCCGGTCTCGCCCAGCACCAGCACCGACAGGTCTGTGGGCGCCACCTTGCGGATGAGCGTGAACACCTGCTTCATCGACGGGCTGGCGCCGACCATCTCGCCATAGTCGGCGCGGGTGAGCTGCTTGCGCAGGACCTCGTTGTCGACGCGCAGCTGGTTGAACATGAGCGCGTGGTGCACCACCACCGACGCGTGCGCCGCGTAGATGCGCAGAATCGTCAGGTCGCGCTCGGTGAACAGGCCGGTGATGGCGT
Organism: Pseudomonadota bacterium; assembly: GCA_947475315.1. Taxonomy (GTDB): domain Bacteria; phylum Myxococcota_A; class UBA796; order UBA796; genus CAIOSP01. Next base: position 27,479 of record CANJMY010000005.1, read on the forward strand.
CGTTGCCCAGGTAGATCACGCCGAGCAGGTCGCCCTGGTGGATCAGCGGCACGCACATCACGCTCGACAGCTTGAGATCCACCACCGACTGCGCCTTGCCAAAGCGTGTGTCGCGCAGGGCGTCGGACACGATCAGCGGCTGGAGCGTGTCCACGACCCGGTCGACGATGGAGTCTGAGATCCGCGACAGGTCCAGCAGGCCTTCACCGACGTTGTGCGCGGCCGCCAGCTGGCGCTCGCCGTCGCGGAACAGGATCACGAAGCCCTTCTCGGCGCGGGTCAGGCGGACCAGCCCCTTGAGCAGGGTGGCGAAGAGGCGCTCAGGCGTGGTGTCGCGCATCATGTCGGCGGACAGCGCGACCAGCTGCTCGAGCAGCGACAGGCTGGCGAGGTCGTCCGCGCTGGGGCCGGGCGGATCTCCGTCGTGGAACACCAGCTTCCAGGCGCCCACGTGCACCACGTCGCCATTGGAGAGCGTGGCCTTGCGGGTGTTCTTGCCGTTGACCGCGAGGTTTCCGGTGGCGTTGAGGGTCCACACGACGCCCTGACGCATCAGCGAGGCGTGGGTGCCGTCGATCGAGGCATCTTCAAGCACGAGATCGTTCCCGCGCGCGCTGCCGATCGTCGTGAGCACCTTGTGCAAGCGCGCCGCCTCTCGACGGTCTCGTACGAGGTGTTGGCACTCCAGCCAGGCCATGAACGCCCCCCGGGCGGTGCATAACGCGAGCGCGAGGAGGCCGTCAGAATCGACCGGCGATCGAAAATTCCAGGCCATCCGAGCGTGGGGCGACGCTGGCGCCAAGCGAGGCGAGACGGTCCTTTCTCCACGAGACGCCGGCGTCGATGACGCTGGCCCCCCAGCTCACGTAGAACAGGGTGGCCGCGGGAATCGACCATGCGTCCCGGTAGAGCTTGGCGCGGGCCTGGGCCTGACGGGCGGCCTCCGGATCCGACGTGCTGCTCTGCGCGACGATCCGGCTTTGGTGCTGGATCTCGACCCATGCGCCGACGCTCGCCCCGGCGGACGCGACCTGCAGCGTGGCGTAGACCGCGCCGCGGACCGGGTGGCCTGCGCGGAACTGGGGCGCGCCGAATGGGGAGTAGCCCCACCAGGGCATGGGGACGCGCACGCGGGCAGCGGCCTTGCGCTCGTCGGCGACGGCGGTGCGGACCAGCTCGAACGCGCCCACCACGTCGAGCGGATGATCGTAGGGGCTGATGCGGAAGTCGGGGTCGTGCTCCAGGACCACGCGGAAGCTCGCGCCGGCTGCGTCGCGGTCGTCGGCCAGGTACTGGATCTCCGCGAGGTAGATCCAGGCGTCGGCTTCCACCGGCCAAGGGACATCATGCTGCGCTTGCGCGCGGGCGACGAGCGCTTGCAGGGTGGCTCGCGCGCTGACCGCGTCACCCAGCAAATAGGTGCGGCGTGCGGCTTCGAGCTGGTCGGCTGGATCCGTCGACGCAGACGACGGCGCTGGATCCGGCACATCCGGATCCGCCCACGCGGCGCCCATGGAAGCCCACAGGACGAACAGCAGCCGGCTTGTCATGCGCTCCGTCGAAGTCGCCCGATCTCTAGCACCCTCGCGCGCCGACGGAAGGGAATTGGGCTAGGAGTCTGCATGCAAGCGCTTGCGCGCCGCGCAATTGGCGGTGATGGACGAGGCGCACGAGAGTGGGTCTGATGGCGAACCCTGAGCAACGCGACAACTGGTCGGAACTTGTCCGCAAGCTGGATGAGCTCCCGCTCGTCGAGCTGGCGCGCCGCTACGGTGGCAAGCCCGGTCAGATCGTGGCGGCGCTGCAGCGCACCGGCGTGGTCCGCGGCGGCGGTGTGTCGGCCGACGACGACCTTCCGCCGGACATGGGTGAGTCCGTTGAGCCCTTCGTCGCCCCGGGGCCTGCGCCCCAGGACGACTCGGGCACCCGGGCCGGAAGCAAGGACGCGCTCATCGCGCGGCATGCGTCGGCCTTGGGCAGCGTCCCAGACGCCGAGCTCGCGGACCGGGCTGGCGTCAGCGTCCGCACGGTCGCCAGCTACCGCGCGCGCCACGGCATCCCCGGCTTTCGCGGCCCCGGTCGGCCCCCGGCCGCGGCGCGGGCTCCGGTCATCGGCTCGGTCGAGAGCGGCTCGAAGGCGTGGACCGTGACGCTCCGCAAGGGCGGCGTGGTCAGCCAGGCCGTCGTGATCGCCTCGGACATCCAGTCCGCCATCGTCGAAGCCGAGCGCGCGGGTCAGGGCGCGGTGGAAGGCGTGGCCTACGTCGGGCCGGTCCGCACCGCCTGATCGCGGTGCCCGGGCTCCGCCGTTCCAGTGCGGATCCAGCACCGGCGGGCGCGATGGACCGCTACTGGGCGGGCGGGACGCTGAGCGAGAACTGACCGTCGGCGTTGGTCGCGCCCTGGGCCAGGACCGTGTCGTCGTCGGCGAGCACGCGCACCACCGCGTAGGCGGAGGGCACGCGCCGCCCGTCGCGGACCAACAGCACCGATCCGCTCACCCGGTCTCCGACGCCCAGCGCGAAGTCCGTCGCGTCGTCGGGGTGGTCCACCTGCGCGCGCAGCGCGGCCAGCTCGGGTCGGTCGCCAGGCGGCATGACGAGGCAGTCGAGCGCGGTGTTGGGGAGCGTCACCGAGAGAAGGCCGCTCTCGTCGGCGTCGAAGGACCAACGGCGGTGCGTGCCTCCGAGCTCCGTGCAGGTCGTGACCGCGCCGACCAGCGGCGCGCCGTCCAGGTCGTGCGTCGTCCAGGTCGCGTTGTTGAAGCCGTCTGCGCCGATCGTGCCCAAGTCCAGCTCGTCGACCACGGCCAGATCACCGAGCTTGAGCGGCGCCCAGCGGTCGGCCTGGCCGGGCAGCAGCTCCAGCGTGTACACGCCCGCGGGGACGGAGGTCTCAATGAAGCCCTGGCTGTCCGTGGCGACGGTGAGCGAGAAGGAGGCCGAGCCGAGCGGGTAGCCCTGCACGGACACGGAGGTCACGGCGACCGTCGCTTGGGTGAGCGAGGCGCCGCCTGCGTCCGTCAGGTGGACGCGGAGCGTGGCGCGCTCGGGCACCCCCCACGACGTGTCGACGCGCGCGCCGGGCTCGCCGATCTCCACAGAGCCCGTGGTGCGGTTGGGCAGGCGGCGGCCGGCGGGCGGCTCGACCACCACGCGCCACATGCCGTCGGTGACGTGCAACTCGTACCAGCCGTCGGCGTTGCTGACCGCGGCGGCGGTCTGCATGCCCGTGTCGTCCGAGGCCACCACCTTGGCGCTCCCGACCGGCGCGCCGTCGCCGTCGACCAGGCGGCCCCACAGCGGGCGGCCCATGTCCATCGCCACGTCCAGGCGACGCGCGTCCACGATCGGCACGGGCGAAGACCACGGAGGTAGGAGCGGGTCGTTGGGCGTGATGCGGATCTGGTAGAGGTCGGGCGCGACAGCGAGATCGTACAGGCCTGCGTCGTTGGAGGTCGTGCGCCAGTGCACACCCGCGGTGGCACCCTCCAGCGCGATCTCCGCGGCGACGTCGACCACCGTCGTCGGCAGGCGTGCGCTGGACCATGAGGTGGTCCGAACACCCTGCAGGTGCCCGGTCAGATGGACCGCCGGGCGCAGCTCCAGGCTCAGGCCGTCCGCCGCCAGGAACGGGCCGAAGACCGCGGCGAGCACGGGGTTGTCGAGCGTCCCGGCCTCGGCCGGCTCCACCGAGATGCGGAAGGTGGGCGTGGGGCGCGACGCCGTGCCGGTGTCCGCGTTGCCGTCCAGGGCGGGCGTGTCGCCCGTCATGGACATGTCGGGCGCGCACGCGGCGGCCCACACCAGCGCGAGGGGGAGGAGCTTGTTCATGGGAAGTGGACCTCCCACCGGACCGTGACGAAGTTGTCGTGATGCCCGTCGAACACCGTCGCGCGCAGCACGTCGCCGTCTCGCAGGCCCGACAGATCGGTGATCTCCGCGCGGCAGACCCAGACGTCGCCGCTCGGGTAGCGGTCGGTCGTCGCCTCCAGGTTGTCCAGGTCCGGCCACTCACAGAACACGGGTTCATCCTCGGGATCGGCGGCGATCGTCGACAGCACCAGCGTGTCGCTCCGCACCTCGATGGGCTGCGGGTCGAGCTCGGGCTGGTAGATGTCCGGCGGTTCGTTCACCACGACCTCGGGGAGGGGGAGCACGTAGAAGCATCCGTGTCCAAGCACGGTGCAGGCAGCGTACCACCCGACGCGGAGCACACGCTGGACGCGATCGTGCGGCGCCGCGGACGGCCGCCCCCGCGCAGATCGCGACATCCTCGTCACGGTCGGGGGCCCGGGGCGAACAGGTTGTCCGGGTAGTCCAGGCTGCGGACCGACTGGACCGACACGTCGTCGCCGCAGCGGACCGCGATCGTGTGAGGGTGCTCGGGGTGCTCGATCGTCAGCGCGCCGCCCAGGTCGGCGATCGTGCCCTTCGTGGCGTTGTCGAGCAGCACGACGCAGGACGAGCGCAGGTCGGAGGGGAAGCGCATGCGGGCGGGCAGGCGCTCCAGCGCGACCTGCTCGTGGTCTCGGACCTCGCCGGGGGCCAGCGTCAGCGTCACCCGCTTCTCGGCGACCATGGGGCCGCGCAGAAGGAAGGTGTGGGCGCCCGGCGGCACCTGCGTGCAGCCCGGGTCGCGGGTGCTGCGCAGGCGAACGCCGTCGAGCCAGACCTCCGCGGGGGCGTCCAGCGAGCGGAGGGCCACGCAGGCGGGGCGCGCGTCGGGGGCGGGCGCCGCGTCGGGCGCGACGACGGACGCGACAGGCATCGGGCGTGACACCAGGACCGCCCGATCCGGGTCGGGTGCCTGGCTGGTCGCGCGCGGTACGGGCAGGTCGGACGCCGACGGGGAGGGTGGCGTGGCCGCGGTCGCCGGCACCACGTCGGTGGGCTGAGCTTCGTCGGCTGCGGGCGGCTCGATCCGGGCCACCCCTTCGTCGATCGGCACCACGACGTCGACGCTCGGGGGCGGCGAGGCGGCGGGCTGGCCGACCGCGAGCGACCGGGGCGTCGCCCCGCCGCGCCACGCCGCCAACGCGCCGAACACCACGATCAGCACGGTCGCCGCCGCCAGCGCGATCGTCCGTGCCCGCGCCGTGTCCGGCGCCGGCATCCCGTGGAAGGCCTCCAGCAGCGCAAGCGCGTCCGCGTTGCCTTCGTCCATCGACAGCAGGCGGTTGAGGCTGCGAAGCGCCGCCAGGTGATCCCCTTGGGCCGCGCTCGCCTTGCCGCGCTCCAGCAGGGTGGGCTTGAGCCAGGCGTCCAGCTCGGCCTCATACGCCTCGGGCGTGGCCACGTAGCGGGCCAACGCCCAGCGAGGCTCGGCGGGGACGAACCCGACCTCGGACAGCGCCTCCATCAGCGCGCCGCGGAGCTCGTCGGCGGTGGTGTAGCGATCCTCGCGCGCGGGGGAGAGCAGGCGCTCGACGATGTCGGCCAGCGTGGCGCTGGCGCTTGGCACCACCTCGACGAGCGCGGGCCGGTTGCCCTCGATCACGTTCTTCAGCACCACCGAAGGGTTGGATCCGCCAAACGGAAGCTCGCCCGCCACCAGATGGAAGAGCAGCGTGCCCAGCGCGAACAGGTCGCTGCGGCCGTCGAGCGGCTCCTCGCGGGCCTGCTCGGGGCTCATGTAGGCGGGCGATCCGACCAGCGCGCCGGTCATGGTGACCTGGGACTCGTCGAGGAAGCGCGCGATCCCGAAGTCCATCAGCTTTACGACGCCGTCGCGCCGGAGCATCACGTTCTCGGGCTTCAGGTCGCGGTGCAGGATGCCCGCGTCGTGCGCGTAGGCGAGCGCGTCGGCGAGGGACAGGCCGATGGTCGCGGCGACCTCGGACGGGACGCGTCGGCAGCGCGCCAGCAGGTCGGCCAGCGTCTCGCCGTCGACCAGCTCGGTCACGATGTAGCAGTCCTCGGCGGTCTCGCCCGAGTAGTCGTGGATCTCGAGGATGTTGGGGTGGCGCAGGTGCTCGATCGCGCGCGCCTCACGGGCGAAGCGCTGCCGGTTGCGCGTGGACACCGACAGGTGCGGGTGCAGCACCTTGATCGCCACCTCACGACCGAGCGCGGCGTGACGGCCCCGGTAGACCGTGGCCATCCCGCCCTCGCCGATCCGCTGGAGGACGTCGTACTTGTCGAGCGTCGTGCCGATCAAAGCTTGCCGGAGCGCAGAGCGCACCCCCCCCGGGCTCGCAGTCTACACGCCCAGACGTGGGGTGGACAGGGTGCGCACCACAGGAATGCCCCGCATGGTGGCGGGCACGGCCTGCGGGCGTGTCTCTGGCGTGCTCGGCACGCTAGGGGACGGGCGGAGGGCGACATGGGACTGCTGGACGGTGTGCGGGTGCTGGACCTCTCTCGGCTGCTGCCGGGGCCTGCGGCGACCGCCTGGCTGGTGGGGCAGGGCGCCCAGGTGGATCGGGTCGAGTCCCCCGGCGCCGGAGACTTCACGCGGCACATCCCACCGTTCGTCGGCGAGGTCGGCGCCTACTACGCGGCTACCGGCCACGGGAAGCGCAGCCTGGCGATCGACCTGCGCAAGCCCGGCGCCGGCGCGCTCATCAAGCGGATCCTGCCCCGCTACGACGTGCTGGTGGAGGGCTTTCGGCCGGGCGTGATGGAGGCGATGGGCCTGGGCCCCGACGAGCTCCTCGCCGAGCGCCCCGGCCTGGTGATCGCGCGCCTGTCGGGCTTTGGACAGACCGGGCCGCTCTCGCAGCGCCCGGGCCACGACATCAACTACATGGGCTTGGCCGGCGCGCTCCACGGGGCGACGCGCACCGACACGTCGATCCCCATCCCCACGGTGCAGGTCGCGGACCTGGGCGGCGCGCTGGTGACGGCGGCGGGCATCGCAGCGGCCCTCTTCCAGCGCGAGCGGACCGGTCGGGGCGCGGTGCTCGACGTGTCGCTGGCCGAGGCCGCGCTGTGGTTCTTCGCGCCGGTGGCGGTGGGCTGCACCGCTGAGGGCACCGACCCCGCGCCGGGCACGCTGGGCTTGGCGGGCGGCCTGCCGTTCTACGGCACCTACCGCTGCTCGGACGACCGCTGGATCACGGTGGGCGCGCTCGAGGGCAAGTTCCAGCAGGAGCTGTGGGGCCACACCGGCGGCGACCTCGGCCACGACGCGCTGACGGCGCTGTTTGCGTCCAAGCCGCGCGACCACTGGGCCGAGGTGCTGGCCGAGGCCTGCGTGGGCCCGGTGCTCGCGCCGTCCGAGCTGGCCGACAACGCGCACTGGCTCGCCCGGGGCGCGGTCGAGCGCATCGCGGGCACCACCTACGTCCGGCCGCCGCTCGGCGTGTTCCCGGACCCAGGCCCGCTCCCGGGCGTGGGCGAACACACCGACGCCGTGCTCCACGACGCGGGCCTGACCGACGACGAGCTGACCGCGCTGCGCGCCGCCAAGGTCATCGCGTGATCGGGCTCATCCTCGGCACCTGGAACGAGCCCCTCGTGCTCGGACGAGGGGAGTGGTTCTGCGTGGGCCTGACCCACACGATCGTGCTCGGGATCGCCTTCTTCCGCTGGGTGGTCGCGCCCAGGCTCAGCAGGCCTCGCTGAACGCTTCCAGCTGCTTGCTGCGGGTGGCGTGGCGCAGCTTGCGGAGCGCCTTGAGCTCGATCTGACGGATGCGCTCGCGGGTCAGCGCGAAGCGGCTGCCGATCTCCTCGAGCGAGTAGGTGGTGGGCTCACCGATGCCGTAGCGCATGCGGAGCACCTTCTCCTCGCGGGGGGTGAGCGACGCCAGGACGTGGCCCATCTGCTCGGCGAGCGACTCGGCCTCGACGTTCTCGGACGGCGAGCGGGAGTCGGGGTTCTCGATGAAGTCCATGATGGTGCTGTCGCCGTCCTCACCGACCTCGGCGTCGAGCGACATGGGCTCGCGGACCAGGTTCATCACCTCGTCGACCTGATCGCGGTCGATCTCCAGGTGCTCGCAGATCTCCTCGGGCGTGGGCTCGCGGCCGAAGGTCTGGAGGCAGTGCTTGCGCATCGCGTTGACGCGGTTCACCACTTCCAACTTGTAGATCGGGATGCGGATGGTGCGGATCTGCGACTCGATGGCGCGCACGATCGCCTGACGGATCCACCACGACGCGTAGGTCGAGAAGCGGAAGCCGCGCCGCCACTCGAACTTCTCGACGGCCTTCATCAGGCCCAGGTTGCCCTCCTGGATGAGGTCGGCGAGCGGCAGGCCGCGGTAGGCGTACTGCTTGCTGATCGACACGACCAGGCGCAGGTTAGCGCGGATGAGCTCGCACTTGGCGGCCTCAGCGTCCGGACCGCCGCGCTCCATGCGCTGCGCGACCGCGACCTCCTGGTCACCCTTGAGCAGCTTGATGCGGCCCATGTGGCCGAGGTAACGGTCCAGGAGTTCGCTCGTCTCGTCGCGCGTCGGACGTCCACGTGTGCGGCTCATGTTCACCTCGGTTGCGGTTCGTGCCCGACTGTCTCTTTGCAGGTGCTGTGCCACCGCTGACGGACTTTGACGGCGGACCGCGGAAATGCCGTGTACCCGTAGATTTTTCGCTTTCGTCTGCGGAGGGGCGACTAAGTCGCGTGCCAGTTTTGGGACGAAACCCGGGGTGAAAGCTGGGCGCGCGTGCCAGATCTGGAACGTGTCGGTCGCCCCGCGAACGGGCCGGGCTGGCCACCGCGTCGGCGCAGGGTAGGGAGCCGTTCGGCCGCCTTGGATGCGGCTCGTGCGGAGGCGCGTTGCTCGAGGACTTCCAGGCCGGCGGGCCGGTCATGTACCCGATCCTGCTCTGCTCCATCATCGCGCTGGCGGTGTGGCTGGAGCGGCAGTGGTCGCTGCGCAAGGCGCGCATCGTGCCGTACGGGTTCTGCGTGGAGCTGCTCGCGCTGCTGCGCGGGCACCGCTGGGACGATGCGCTGGTCGCGTGCCGCAAGCGGCCCGCGGCGATCGCGCGCGTGGTGGAGGCGGCCATCGAGGCGCGCCGACATGGCCGCGCGCGCATCTCGGAGCGTGTGGAGGAGGCCGGGCGACGCGAGGCCGCCGAGATGGAGCGCTTCGTGCCCGTGCTGTCGATCGTGGCGACGGTCGCACCGCTGCTTGGCCTGCTCGGCACGGTCGGAGGCATCATCCTGACCTTCCGCGAGATCGGCGCGGGCGGGATGGGCAACATGAATCAGGTCGGCGCGGGCATCGCGGTCGCGCTCAACACCACCTTCTTCGGGTTGGTCGTGGCGATCCCCGCGGTCATCATGGAGAAGCAGCTGCTCACCCGCGTGGACCGCCTGACGCTCGATCTGGAGGAGGTCGCGTCCGAGGCGGTCGACCTGCTCAGTGAGCCGGAGCACACGCTGTGAAGTTCGGCAAGCGCCGGCGCCAGGAGACGCAGCTGATCCTCACGTCGTTGATCGACGTGATGTTCACGATCCTGTTGTTCTTCATGGTGTCGACGGAGTTTGTGGCGGACAAGGGCAAGTCCGCGGAGGCGGGCGTGCAGGTCGATCTGCCCCGCGCGAACTCCCAGATGATGCTCGACGAGGTGAAAGACCTTCGCATCACGGTGACGTTGGCGGGGGAGGTGTCGATCGACGGCGCCATCCTGGATCACGACGCGCTCCGCCAGCGCCTGCGTGCCACCGCCGCGCAGGACCCGAACACGCTGATCGTGCTCAAGGCGGACTCTGGCGTCGCGCACGGAACGGTGGTCGAGGTCATGGACCTTGCGCGCGACGTGGGCCTCGCCAGGCTCGCCATCGCCACCGATCCCAAGAATGGTGCGGCTGCCCCTTGAGGATCCGCGCGAATGCGGTATTGTTGCGGAGTGGGAGGCGGTGTTGGAGAACACCTCACGGCAGGGCGGTCGGGTTCAGCGCGTGTTGGCGCGGGTCATCCCGTCCACGGTGCTGATCGGCGTGGTCGTGTGGACGCTCGTGGGCCCCAACGGCCTGCGTGATCTCTACACGCTGTCGGAGCACGCCGACGAGGCGCGCGACCGCTGGGCCAACCTGGAGAAGGCCAACACGCGCCTGCTCCTGGACCTGCAGCGCCTGGAGCAGGATCCGATCAACCTGGAGCGCCTGGCCGCCGACCAGCTTGGCTTGGTTCGTCCGGGCACCACGCTCTACGCGTTCGATGAGCGCGACGGCGCCGCGACCATCGTCCCGTCCACCCCGGCGACCGTGCCGGTGGTTGCCCCCGTGGCGCCCGCGGCTCCGGCAGCGGCCCCGGCCAAGCCTGAGGGCCCCCCCGCTCCCGAGCCGGCGGACTGACGATTGATCCCTGACGACCTGCTGCAGCGCCTGGTGTTCGACGGGTCCGAGGCGCACCTGCTGCTGCGGATCCTGGTCGGTGTGGTCGCGTTCGCCGTGCTGTTGCGTCGCGACGCGCTCGGTGAGTCCGCGGCGCGCATGGGGGCGGCGGTGGCGGTGGGCGTGGTGACGTTCGCCTCGCTCCCGATCGTCGACACCTCGGCGCGCCTGGGGCACCCTGTCGGTGGATTCGGTGTGTTCGCGCTCGCGGCGTCTCTGCCGCTGTGGGTCGAACTGGTCTCGCCGGCGCTGATGCTGGGCCTGGGTACCGCGGCCCTGATGCTTCAGCTTGTGGCCGCGCTCGGCGCCGTGGGCGTGGTGCCTCCGGGGGCCGCGTGGGCCGGGATCGTCGCGGTGGGCGGCGCGTTGGGCGCGGTGCTGCACGGTCGCGCGCCTGGCGTGACGTCCGTGTTGGCGGCGTCGGGTGCCGCGGCGTGGTCGCTGGGTCTCGGCGCGCAGCCGGTGGCGATCGGCGTCGCGATGGCGCTCGGGCTCGCGGTGAACGACCTGCCCCGTCTGACCCGCCGCGCGATCGGCAAGGAGACCTCGTACGAGGTTGGCCGCTGAAGGCCCGCGCATGACGTCGCGCCGGTGGTCGCGCCGGGGCGCCTGGATTAGAATGGCCGCACGTCGGTCTACGGTTCGGGGGTTGCAGGATGGACAGCACGATGCTCATGCTCCTTGGTGTGCTCGCAAGCGTTCTGTGCGTCGCCTCGGCCGTGCTGCTGGTCGTGGTCGCCGTGGTCTACAGCCGTCGCCCCAAGGCGCCGCAGGCCGCGCCGCCCAAGGTCGCGCTTCGCCCGGCGCCGGCGCCGGTGTCTCCGATCGACATGCCGCTCTCGGACGACGGACCCGTGGACCATGACGAGCCCGTGATCGTCAAGCCGCCGGCGCCTGCGCCCACGAACAACGCCGCCGCGCGTCGCAGCGCGGGCGCCACCATCATCGCGTTCGACGAGCCGGACGACGAAGACGACGACGGCAAGTAGGCGCACCGCGTGATCAGGCTGCACCCGGCGGTGGAGGTCATCCCCGCGTCTGTCGAGTCTCCGCCAGTGATCCTGTGCTGTGAGCACGCGTCGAACGCGCTGCCCGCGGGCTGGCAGTGGCCACAGCGAGACCTCCGCCTAGTCGGGATGCACTGGGCGATCGACCTCGGGATCGCCGATCTGACGCGCGCGCTCGCGCTGCGCCTGGGCGCGCCCGCTGTGCTCGCGCGCTTCTCGCGCCTGCTGATTGACGCCAACCGCCCGCTCGACAGCGACACGCTCATCCGGTCCGTCGCCGACGGCCAGCGGATCGGCCTGAACACCGACGTCACCGCCGAGGACCGCCAGCGGCGCATCGACGGCTGGTACACGCCCTACCATGAGGCGCTCGACGCCACGATCGCCGCCAACCCCGGCGCCACCGTGCTCGCCATGCATAGCTTCACGCCGCTCTACGAGGGCCAGCCCCGCGCGGTCGAGATCGGCGTGCTCTTCGACGACGACGAGGCGCTCGCCCACAAGGCGTTCAAGGCGCTCCAGGGCCGCGGCTATGATGTGCGCCTGGAAGAGCCCTGGTCCGGCCGCGGCGGCTTCATGTTCAGCCCGCAGAGCCACGCGCGCCGGCACGGTCGGCGAGCGCTGGAGCTGGAGCTGCGCCAAGACCTGCTGCTCGACGCCGCCAAGGCGCACGATCTCCTGGGCCTGGTCGAAGAGCTCGCCGACGCGCTCTAGGGCGGGGGCTGCGCGGCCTGATCGGCAGCGCAGCGCCGCGTCGGGCGTCCCGGCGCGCGGCGCGTCGACCGTGGCCTGAGCGCGAGGCTGTGCGCGCGCCGCCCATGGGCTCTGATCAGCCGCCGATCTGGTCTGCCAGCGCGCGGAGCTTGGTGCCGTCCTTCACGACCGCGCCGATCTGGCCGACGGTGGCGGCGGCGACGGCGGAGGCGAGCGTGCCACAGCGGGCGGGATCCCAGCCGTGCACCACACCGTACAGGTAGCCGCCGGCGTAGGCGTCGCCCGCGCCGGTGGTGTCGAGCGCGTGGACCGGCGTGACGCCGATCTCGTAGCGCTCGCCGTTGTGCACGACGATCGACCCGCGCGAGCCGAGCTTCACGATGACCGTGTTGAGCTTGGCGTCGCGGGCGATGATCTCAGCGGCGTCCTCGGGGGCCTCGCCGGTCAGCGCGCGGGCCTCCTCGGCGTTGAGGAACACGATGTCGGCGTAGGTGGCCAGGTAGTGCCACAGGCGCTCGCGGATGGTGACGACGACGAAGGGGTCGGCCGCGTCGATCGAGACGAGCGCGCCGCTGGCCTTGGCGACCTTCATGGCCTCCTCGACCACGGGGAGCATGGGGCCGTCGAGCATGGTGTAGCCCTCGAAGTGGGCCACGCGCGACGACGCGAGGTCGTCCGCGTACGCGCCCAGCGAGGGGAGCGCCACGGCCGCGCCCAGGTCGGTGAGCATGGTGCGCTCGGCGTCTTCGGCCGACACGATCGCTAGGCACTTGCCGGTGGGCAACTCGCCGTTGACGTGCAGCCGGTGCACGCCACACGCGTCGATCATGCGCTCCGCGTAGACCTCGCCGAGCGTGTCCGCGCCGACCTGACCGCAGTAGACCGCGCGCGCGCCGAGGCGGCCCAGCGTGGCGATGGTGTTGGAGCACGACCCGCCCGACTCGAGCGCGACGCCGTGGTCCTTCACACGCTCATAGGCCGCGTGCCAAGCCTCGTGCTGCACGAGGTGCATGGTGCCGCGTACGAGGCCCAGCTCGTCGAGCAGGCTCTCCGCGTTGGGCACTACGACGAGCGCGTCCATCAGCGCATTGCCAAGACCGGCGACGTCCCACCGCATGCGAACTCCAGGGCTCATAAGGTTGACGGGCCCTGGGCTACGGCGGCGGGGGCGTTCCGTCAACCGCCGTGCGACTGCGCCTCAAGCCAGCGCTCGCAGTCGAGCGCCGCCATGCAGCCGGTGCCGGCGGCGGTGATCGCCTGCTTGTATACGTGATCCTGTACGTCGCCCGCCGCGAACACGCCGGGGACGCTGGTGTAGGTGCTGCCGGGCTTGGTGAGCACGTAGCCGTTCTCGTCGACGTCCAGTTGGCCGGTGAACGGGCCGGTGTTGGGCGTGTGGCCGATCGCCAGGAAGAAGCCGGTGACGGGCAGGGTGTGGGTCTCGTTGGTGACGAGGTTGCGCAGCGCGAGGCCGCTGACCTTCGCTTCGCCGAGGACGTCCTCGACCACCGTGTTGTAGATGATCTCGATCTTGGGGTTGGCGAGCGCGCGCTCGATCATGATCTTGCTGGCGCGGAACGAGTCGCGGCGGTGGATCAGGTAGACCTTGGACGCGAACTTGGTGAGGAAGGTCGCCTCCTCCATGGCGGTGTCGCCGCCGCCGACCACGGCGATCTCCTGCTGCTGGTAGAAGAAGCCGTCGCAGGTGGCGCAGGCGCTGACGCCGCCGCCGCTCTGCTGGAGACGCTTCTCGTTGGGCAGGCCGAGGTAGCGGGCGCTGGCGCCGGTCGCCAAGATGATGGCGTCGGCCAGGATCTCGCCGCCGTACTCGGTCTTGAGCTTGAACGGGCGCTGCGACAGGTCCGCCCTCTGGATGGTGTCGATCACGATCTTGGCGCCGAAGCGCTCGACCTGGGCGCGCATGGCCTCCATGAGGTCGGGCCCGGTGACGCCGTTGGCGAAGCCGGGGAAGTTGTCCACCTCGGTCGTCGTGGTGAGCTGACCGCCGGGCTGCTCACCCTCGTAGACGGTCGGCGGCATGTTCGCGCGCGACAGGTAGAGGGCGGCGGTGAGACCGGCGGGGCCGGAGCCGAGGACGACGATGTTGGACAAGGGGACTCCAAGGGAGGTGCCGAGGGTAAGCACCCCCTCCGCGTGCGGCAATCGCGTGGGATGTGGTACGTTGTGTTCGGAGGTCACGATGCGCTGGTTTGCCGCCCTGCTGCTGATCTCCATGTCCGGAACGGCGCTCGCGGGCGACGCGCCCAAGCTCCCAGGCGAGTTCCACCTGGCCACCACGCTCGACCGACCGGCGCCGACGCCGTGCACGGGCCACTTGAGCAACTCGACCGCGCTGTGCGACGTGACCTTTCGGCTGACCACGACCGCGGCGGTGATCCTGCTCGACGGGCTGCTGCCGGTGGAGCGTCGGCTGACGCCGTTCTCCGGCCTGCTCCCGCCGCCGGGCACGCGCACGGACGCGCCGGGCACGTGGGTGACGGGCTTCTCGTCCGATCCCACCTTCGTCGGGCTCGGCAAGTTCCAGCTGCGCGACGGGCGATAGCGCCGGACGGCTAGGGCGGCGGCGCCACGGCGGGGCCCCACACGGCGGCCGTCGCCAGATCCAAGGGCAGCGCGCGGCGCGCGGCGATCTCCGCCGGCGTGCGACGGCGACCCTCGACCGCGTCCCACACGAGCTCGGGGAGCGCGCCCGTGGCGTCGACCTCGATGGACAGGCGACGGGCCTGCCGGGCACGCGCGAGCGAGCGCTCCCCAGGCGCCTTCCACCACGCGATCTCCAGCAGGCCGCGCGCCTGCTCAGGGCGATCCCAGGCGTCCAGCGTGTCGGCCACGGCGACGACCACCGCGGGTGAGTTGTCGCCGTGCAGCATGCCGTCCAGTCGCGCGTCTCCATCGGACACGGCGTCGGGGTACCAAGCCAGGATCTTGGCGAGCAGCGCGCGATCCTTGGCCGGGACGACGGCGTCGGTGGCGGCGTCGGCCAACGCGGCGATCGCCTCTCGGCCCAGGCCCTCGTCGGCGAGCGCGGCGGCCAGCGCACGGCGGGCCTCGCGGTTGGACGGGTCGGCGTCGAGCTTGGCCTGGACCGCGGCCAGGGCGGGCGGGTCCCAGCGGGTGGCCGCGAGCAGCCGATCGCGCAGCGGCTCCAGGTGCCCCGCGTTGGCGACGTCCGACTCCCAGACGGCGTCCACCGCGTGTCGGCCGCGGACCGCGCCGAGCCAGCGCAGTACACGCGGCGGCGTGGTCGGCAGTGAGCCGTCGACCCTCAGGGCGGGCTGCCCGGCGAGCTTGGCGGGGACGGGATCTCCGAGCTTGGCGTCCGGGTAGGCGGCCAAGACGCGATCCCGCCACTTGGCGTGACGGTCTTGGAGCGTCTGCGGTCGGTCGGTCAGCTCCTCGTTTACGGACCAGGCGCGCGCGGCGAGCGGCGACACCCAGCCCACGTCGCCCGACTCGGTCGCGCCGCGCTCCCATCCGGCGGGGACAAACGCGTGCACCGGGCCCGCGTCCACGACCGGCGTCACGCGGCCGCCCGACTTGCGGCTGATCGCGAACGCGGTCGCCTCGGCCTCCGGGCGGATCGCCTCGATCGACGGCCCGAGCAGGCCCAGCCCGAGCAAGACGGCGATCAGGACGGCCGTGGTGCCGCGGCGCCACCGCACGGTGCGCCCGACGTAGCGATCCATGCCCGGCGGCGACACGACCATCGCCAGCGGGCCGCCGACCAGCGCGCCGCCCAGGTGCGCCCAGTTGTCGGCGCCCTCGTTGCCCATGAAGCCCATCACGAGCATCAGCGCGACGTAGGGGAACAGCGCGAAGCCGAACACCCGGCGCGCGCTCTCCGGCAGGATCTCGGCGCGGGTCAGGCCGAACACCACGCAGGCCGCGACCAACCCGAACGCGCCGCCGGACGCGCCGAGCGACGGCGTGTAGGGCGCAGCCGCCATCGACAGGAAGCTGCCGCCCGCCACCGACATCCCGTACAGCCAGATCATCGTGCGCCAGCCGAGGGCGCGCTCCAGCTGGTAGGCGACGTAGGCGAGCCAGACCATGTTCGGGAGCGCGTGCGTGAGCAGGTCCGTGTGGATGAAGCCCATGGTGATGGGCCGCCAGATCTGCGCGTCCTCCAGCGTGGGTGCGTCCCACTTGGTGAAGCGCGTCTCCAGGAAGTTGGCGAACGACCCCGTCTGCGCCCACCACACCAGCCGGATCTGCAGGCCGATCAGCAGCGCGGTGGCGATCGGCGGACCGCCCGAGGCCTGCGCGCGCTCAAAGGCGCCCACACCCGACGACGCCAGCTGTCGAAACGACTCCAGCGAGTCCGCCCGCACCCACGCGCCGCCCGTCAGCGCCGCGCTCCGCACGAGCGCGTCATGCGGGACCTCGCCGCGACGAACGCGGTCCTCCCACGCGCTCCAGTCGAGCGTGAGGACGTGGTCCCCGGTGCGGATCTCGACCACCTAGGCGCCCGCGGAGCGACGCTGCGTCTGCCGGTGGTGCACGCCGGAGAGGATCCAGTAGTAGGCGGGGTAGGCCATGGAGATCCAGCCGAGCTGCCGCGCCCACGCCGTGGCGGGGTTGAGCGACATGGCGATCACCATGAACATCCAGATGAAGCCCGCGCCCACCGTCACCGGCATCATCAGCTTGGTGCGTGACGGGTAGACGTAGTGGATGGGGATGAAGATCATCGCCGACAGCACGATCAGGCTGCCGACCGTGACCCACATCGGGGCCTGCAGCACGTACAGGTAGAGCACCAGGATGTTCCAGTAGGAAGGGAACCCGACGAACGCGTCGTCGGTCTTGGCGCGCTCCTGGCAGAAGCCGTAGCCGGAGGCCATGAGCGGCACGACCACGATCCAGCCGATGTCGCGCGGGACCAGGCCGAGCGCGGGGACCGCCATCATCGGCAGCGCGACGAAGTGCAGGTAGTCGACGATGTCGTCGAGGCGGCGGCCGCTGAACTCGGGCGTGACCTCCTTCACGTTGAAGCGCCGCGCGAAGAAGCCGTCGGTGGCGTCGATGAAGCAGGCCAGCGTGGCGAGCAGGAAGAACGCCGAGGCGTCTCCGCGCACGAGGGCGTCGCCGCAGAAGTAGGCGAGCGGCAGGCCGAGCGCGGTGTAGAGGTGCACCGACCAGGCGGCGGCGCGGGCTCCGAGCGAGTGCTGGGCGGCGGAGTCGGCCATCAAGGGATCCGGGGTGGCGGGGGAGGGACCGGCGCGTTTGGCTCGTTAACGTGGGACCTTGAGGGCGTCGCCCGAGGGCTCAAACGCCCGTCAGCCGCCGTGGGGGCGGCCCACGGACGCGGTCGGGACGGCGCCTTCGCGCACGGCCATGATCTCGGCCCGCACGGTGTCGCTCGGGTCGTCCTTCGGGACGGGCGCCCCCAGCCTCGCGAGCGCCCACACCGCGGCCCCGCGCACCACCTCGTGCGGGTGCTGGAGCGCCACGCGCGCCGAGTCCACGCCGCCCTCGTCGCCCAGGTTGCCCAGCGCGATGAGCGCGTTTCGCTTGAGCCCGTGCGCCTTCGGCCTGCGCAGCGGGGTGCCGGTGAAGCGTGTCATGAGCGCCTCGTCGGGTGCCGCGATCACCTCGTCCAGATCGAGCCAGGCGTGGCGAGGCATCAGGTCCGCCTCCTCCGGATCGGGCGGGGCGGCGTTGTGCGGGCAGACCTCCTGGCACACGTCGCAGCCGAACACCCAGCGGCCGAACCCCTCGCGCAGCGCGAGCGGCGGCAGGCCCTGGGCCTCGATCGTCCAGTAGGCGAGGCAGCGTCGCGCATCCAAGAGGTGGGGCCCGGTGAAGGCCTGGGTGGGACAGGCGACCAGGCAGCGCTCGCATTTGCCGCAGTGGTCGCGCAGGGGCGCGTCCGGCTCGATCGCCACGTCGACGAACACCACCGCCAGGAACATCCAGGACGTGCGCGCGGGCAGGATCTGCACGCCGTTCTTGCCGTTGAACCCGAGCCCCGCCTCGGCGGCCCAGGCGCGCTCCAGGATGGGCGCGGTGTCGACGCCGCCCCAGTTGCGCACGCCCATCGCGCGCAGGCTGGCCCGCAGCTTGTCGAGGCGCTTGCCGACGAGGTTGTGGTAGTCGCGACCCCAGGCGTAGCGCGCGACCATGCCCGTCCTGCCGCCTGGATCGGGCGGGCGGACGTGCGCGTGCTCGACGGCCAGGACCATGGCGGTGAGGACCTCCGGCATCCGCACCCGCGGGTCGTCTCGCACGTCGAGCTGCTCACCCATCCAGCGCATGTCGCCGTGGTGGTTCGCGGCGAGCCAAGCGTGCAGGACCTCAGCGCGGGGGGTGGGGCCCACGGTGGCGAATCGGACGGTCTTGAAGCCGTGCGCCTTGGCGAGATCGGCGAGCGCGGCGCGGGATGCCGTCATCGGGTTAGGTCCCCTGGAACCGTTTGGACAGGTGCATGTACAACCTCCTCATCGCCGGCGCGATCTCCATTGTCGCGGCCGCGTTCGTCGTGGTCTTTGGGTTCCCCTGGTACACGGGCATCGTGCCGGGCCTGATCGTCTTCCCGCTGCTCGCGTTCGTGCTGCTCCGTCGGACCACCCAGCAGGTCGAGGCCGCCATGCGGCCGATCCAGGCGGTCGCCGCCGAGGCGCCCCCGCGCACGCAGGCCGAGGCGAACGAGCGCATGGCGAAGATCCGCGCCACCATGGAGTCGGTGAAGGCGCAGTTCGGCTACTGGCAGCCGATGCTGTCCGGCCAGATCGACGCCCAGCTCGGCGTGCTCGACTACCAGCAGGGCCTGTTCGATGAGGCGCTGCCCAAGCTCCAGGCCAGCTATTGGAAGGATGGCATGACCAACCTCCTGATCGGCTGCATCTACTGGCGCAAGGACCAGAAGGCGGACGCGCGCAAGGCCTTCGCCGACGCCGTGACCGCCGCCCCCAAGGAGGCCATGAACTACCTGGTCCCCGCGGTGCTCTACTCGCGCGCGGGCGATCGCGACGCCGCGCTGACCTTGCTGGGCTCGTCGGGCGAGCAGCTCCCGGCCCACCCGCAGATCAAGGCGCTCAAGGCGCGGCTGGCCAACAAGCAGGACGCGGATGTGTCCATGTTCGCGGACGCCTGGCGCGGCTTCTTCCCCGAGGAGATGCAGCAGGACCTGCTCATCCGTGGTCGCCGTCAGCCGTCGGCCTACGAGGCGCTCCTCCCGAAGCACATGCAGTCTGGCCCGCCCGCGCCCAAGTCGCGCGGCAAGATGGCGCGACGCCGGTGATCGATTGAGCACCACGCTCGCGGACACGCTCGCGCGCGACGTCCCGTGCGCGGCGATCGATCTGGAGATGACTGGGCTCGACCCGGTCCACGATCGCATTTGTGAGATCGGCGTGGTCGGCGGCGACGGCGACGAGGCGACGCGCGCGTGGTCCACCCTGGTGCGGACCGACGTGCGCATGTCGGACGAGGCCTTCGGCATCCACGGGATCACGCCCGACGAGCTGGAGTCCGCGCCGTCCTTCGCCGCGGTGGTCGAGCCGCTGATGGCGGCGCTGGACGGGCGGATGGTGGTGGGCCACGGGCTCGACATCGACCGCAAGTTCCTGGCCGCGGCCTGGACGCGCCTCGGGAAGGAGTGGAACGAGGACGCCTGGATCGACACCGTGGTGGTCGCTCGTCGGGCGCTGGCCCTGTCCAGCCACAAGCTGGTCGACCTGTGCGACGCGCTCGGCGTGCCGAAGGGCCGCCTGCACCGCGCGCTCGACGACGCACAAGCGGCGTACGGCGTCTGGAGGGCGATCCTCCAGCTGCTCGATCCGGAGGGCGTGCTCACCGTGCGGGGGGTCCGCGAGCTGATCGACGGGCTGGCGCCGCGCTCGCCGTTTCGCGCCCAGCAGAAGCAGCTGCTCCGCGGCGCGTTCAGTTCACGAACTTGTGTGACGGTGGCCTACCTTTCGCAGGACGAGGCCGGTAGACTGAGGCGTACCGAGAGGGAGATCGAGATCTGGAAGCTTGCCTTTCCTCGAATCCAGGGCTGGTGTCGGCTGCGCAATGAGGAGCGCGTGTTCCGGCTGGACCGTATGCTCTGCGTGGAGCTGACGAACCGGAGCTACGTGATCCCTGCGTTCTCGGCCCGGATCTGACCGATGCGCATCGTCCACCTCTGCCGCGTCGCGCCGCCTTCCATTGGAGGGATGGAGACCATGGTCGCCGGGCTCGCCCGTCACCAGGCCGAGGAGGGGCATGACGTCCGCATCGTGACGACGATGGAGGAGCCCCCGCCGAGCAAGAAGCGCAGCCGCCACATCGCCACCACGCACCTCAAGATGTTCGGGTCGCCGCGCTACCCGTTCGCCTGGGGTCTGAAGGCGGCCATCGCCGACGCCGACGTGGTGCACGTGCACGGCATCGACGGGCTGGCGGACCAAGCGCTGACCGTGCGCGGCCCGAACACCGCGGTGGGTGTCTCGACGCACGGCGGCTACCTGCACACCATGGACGACTGGCGGTTCAAACAGATCTTCTTGCGGACGTGGACCCGCTGGAGCCTGCGCCGCGCCGACGCCATCTGGTACACGTCGCCTGCGGATCGGGACGCGCTCTCGCCGGCGCAGCTGCCGGGGGCGATCGTCCCCAACGGCGTGGACATTGCGCCGTACCGTTGGGCGCGGGAGCACCGCGAGCCCGAGCGTGGCCTGTTCCTCTACCTGGGCCGCGTCGATGTCCACAAGGGCCTGGACCGGCTGTTCCGCACGCTGGTCGAGATCAAGAAGAAGGACCCGAACCCGTTCACGCTCGAGGTCGTGGGCCCGGTGACGGACGCCAGCCACATGGAGGCCATGGAGACGTTCGGCCGCGCGCTCGGGCTCCGCGAGAATCTGGTGTGGCGTGGTGCGCTGCACCGCGACGACGTGGTCGAGCTGCTCGCCCGCTGCGAGCTGGCCTTCTTCCCCTCCACGCACGAGGGCTTCGGCATCGCCTTGGTCGAGACGATGGGCGCGGGCGTCGCGCCGATCGCCCAGGACATCCCGGCCCACGCCGAGAAGGTGACGGACGGCGAGCACGGTGATCTGGTCGACTTCGACCACCCCGAGGAGACCGCGAACATCATCCACCAGCTCCGCAAGCGGGACCGCCGCAAGTTGGAGGCCGCTGCCGCGCGTCGGGCGGAGTGGTTCTCTTGGGAGAGCGTGTACCC
Organism: Pseudomonadota bacterium; assembly: GCA_947475315.1. Taxonomy (GTDB): domain Bacteria; phylum Myxococcota_A; class UBA796; order UBA796; genus CAIOSP01. The sequence continues at coordinate 48,673 of CANJMY010000005.1, forward strand.
GGCGTGGGAGAAGGCCTACGAGCGCATGCTCGAGGGCCGGAACCCGCGTTGAGCGCGTCGCGCGCGGTGTCGCGGTGAAGGTTCTGCTCGTGGCGAGCAGCGGCGGGCACCTGGCGCACCTTGCGTGGCTGGAGCCCTGGTGGCGCGATCACGAGCGCCGCTGGGTGACCTTCGACACGGCCGACGCGCGCGGTCGGCTGGCGGGTGAGGCCGTGACCTGGGCCTTCCACCCGACCAACCGCAACCTGCCCAACCTGGCGCGCAACCTGATCCTGGCGCGACGGGTGCTCCAAGACGACCGCTACGACCTGCTCGTGACCGCGGGCGCGGGCGTGGCCATCCCGTTCGTCCTGGCCGCGCGCGCCGCGGGCGTGCCGACGATCGCGCTGGAGGTCTGGGACCGGATGGACGGCCCGTCGCTGACGACGCGGGTGATCGGGCCGTGGGTCGACGCGCTCGTCTGCCAGTGGCCGTCGCAGGCGGTGCCCGGCGCGAACAACGTGCTGCTCGGGCCGATGCGATGAAGATCCTCGTCCTGTGCGGCACCCACGCCCAGCCCTTCGACCGGCTGGTCGACGCGGCGGTTGAGCTGGCCGAGGCCGGGCACGCGGTGACCGTCCAGCGGGGCGTCTCCATGCGCGCCGCGCCGGGCTGCGCCGTCGTCGAGGTGATCGCCCCGGACGCGCTCGACGCGCTCGCGGACGACGCTCAGGTGATCGTCGGGCACGCGGCGCCAGGCACGGCGTTCCTTGCCTGGGAGCGCGGCCTTCGTCCGATCCTCGTGCCGCGGAGCGCAGAGCATGCCGAGCATGTGGACGATCACCAGTCCAGGTTCGCGCGGGCGGTGCAGGGCAGGGCGATCGTGGTCGAAGACCCCGCGTGCCTCGCGCTCCGGATCGCCGACATGGCGGGCCGCGCGCCTAGGGTCGAGCGTGAGGACGTCGCGGTCTCGGCCACCTTCCTGCGCGAATTCACCGCGCTTGCCGACAACGTGGTCTCCAAAGCGCGGCAAGCCGACCGTAAGCGTGCTAGGGTCCGCGACGTTCTACAAGCCTTAGGACGCCGAGCGCGATGAACGAATCCCAGACCCTCGGCGGTGGACGCTATGTGCTCGTCAAGCGCCTCGGTGAGGGCGGCATGGCGACGGTTTGGCGTGCGTTCGACCAGCGCTTGCAGGTCTGGCGCGCGGTCAAGGTCCTGTTGCCCGAGTACTCGGTCAAGCCCAAGATCCTGGCGCGGTTCAGCGCCGAAGCCCAGACGATGGCGCTGCTCGAGCACCCCAACATCGTCCGCGTGTACGACGTCGAGATCCCCGTTGAGGGCGTGAACGAGAACGGCGACCCGCCCTTCATCGTCATGGAGCTGGTGGAAGGCGGCAGCCTGGTCGATTGGCTGGAGATGAACGGCCCCATGCCCCCGCGCATGGCGGTCGACGTGGTGGTGGCGTCCTGTCAGGCGCTTGAGGTCGCGCACGCGCGCAACGTCATCCACCGAGACATCAAGCCGCACAACATCATGGTCGATCGGGACGGCGTGGTCCGCCTGACCGACTTCGGCATCGCCCGCGCGGCCGACGTCGAGGGCAAGGCCAGCCTGACCCGCACCGGCGCGGTGATGGGCACGCTCGGCTACATGGCGCCTGAGCAGAAGTCCGACGCCAAGCACTTGGACGCGCGCGCCGACATCTACGCGATGGCGGCCACGCTCTACTCGCTGCTGACCGACCGCACGCCGATGGACCTCTTCGCGTCTGAGAAGGACGCGACCCTGCTCGAGGGCATCCCGGACCCGCTGGTGCCCATCCTGGTCAAGGCCACGGAGTACCAGCCGAACCTGCGTTACAGCACAGCGCGTGAGTTCGCCGCGGCGCTGCTCAAGGTGCGCGAGGAGCTGGAGCCCAACCCCGAGGGCACGCCGCCGCTGGTCCGGCCGCTGGACGCGCCGCCGCCGCCGCCTGTGTCGGTGCCCGAGGCCACTCGGTACGGCACCAAGCTGACCGGCGCCAAGAGCCAGCCCAGCGGATCGTACGCGGCGATCGCGCCGCCCGGCGGCGCGACGCTCCTCCCGGACGACGCGGAGAAGAGCGGCAACTTCCTCACGATGCCGCCCGTCGAGACCGACAACATCAACCCCGCCAAGCAGGAGCGCGCCACCTGGACGCCGCCTGCGCCCGCGCCCGCGCCCGCCCAAGGCCGCGGCGGCTTGATCGGGGGCGTGGTCGCCATCGCCGCGCTGTCGGTCGCGCTCGCGGTCATGGTGTTCCGGCCTGCCGCGCCGGTCGTCGTGACGGTGCCCGCGCCGACCGTCGCGCCGCCTGCGGACCCGGTGACTCCGATGCCTGCGCCCGTGCCCGCCCCGGCTGCCGTGGAGGCCCCCGCGCCGACGCCCGCGCCCGTGTTGGGGCGCCCCGGCGGTCGCCGCCCGTCCGATCCAGCCCCTGCGCCCAACCCGGGCGTGCCCCGCGTGGACGACCACCTGATCAACCAGGCGCCTGCTCCCGCGCCCACCCCTGCGCCCGCGCCCGCGCCGGTCGAGGTGGCGCAGTGCTTCACCAGCGTGCCGGTGCCCACCAGCGCCGCCGTCGGCAGCAGCGTCCCGTTCCGCGCCAAGACCTGCAAGGAGGGCTCGGTCACGCTGTTCTACCGGGCCGCCGGCAGCCCGAGCTGGTTCCAGCGCAACCTGCGCCTCGCGCTCGGCAGCTACTCCACGACCATCACGCTTGACCCTTCGTTGGGTGAGACGGTCGAGTGGTACCTGGGCGCCGACGGCGTGACCTGGGGCAGCGCTTCCGCGCCCAAGACGCTCAAGGTCACGGGCGGCGCGCCGTAGCGGGGCGGTGCGAGCGGGCGTCAAAGACCCCAGTGTCGCGACGAGCCTGCGCGCCTTCATGCGGTGGCGAGGCGCGTAGGCGCGCCTCAAGCCTACGTGTCGCGAAGCGCGGAGATCACGCCTCTGCGACTACGTGTCGCGAAGCGCGGAGATCGCGCCTCTGCGACTACTTCTTGTGCTTGCCTCCGTGGCCACCTGGCGCATCGTCGTCACCGCCGGGGCCGGACAGCGGCTTCTCGCCCATGCGGCGGAAGACGTCGACCAAGTTGAGCGGGGCGAAGCGGCGGCTCGGGTACTTGATGCCGGCCCACACGCGGACGCTGTCGTTCTGCAGGTCAGCGCCCTGGAACTCGAAGCGGTGGATGTAGCCCGCGCCCAGGTCGACGAACGGCACCGGCTCGCGCCAGGTCACGCCGCCGTGGAGGATGCCCACGTCGCCGTTGTCCTTGAGGTGCTTGGCGTCGTCGTAGTAGCTCATGCGGACGGCCGGCTCGATCGCGCCCAGCGGGAGCTCCTTGTAGTAGGAGAGCTGCACCAGACCGCCCATACGAACGGTCTTGTTGGGGACCGACGGCGGCAGGTAGGTGGGGTCGCCCTTGGGGTCGATCTGCTCCCACTCGCCTTCCACGAGCAGGTTGAGGCCGACGATGCGGCCGAGCATGTCGACCTCGGCGCGCTGGGTGACCTCGGCCTGCGAGGTCTCGTAGATGAAGCTGCCGCCGATGCCGAACGCAGGCGAGCTGGCGTTGGTGCGGTAGGTGTCGCCGCCGACGTGGCCCTCAAGGCGGGCCGCCAGCATCACGCCGTTGTCGTTGTTGCCGAACAGGTTGCCGCCGCCGTTGAACACGCCGACGCGGGCGCCCAGCCACTTCCAGTCGTGCGACACGGACGCGCCGAGCTCACGGACGGGGGAGAGCCACTCGGTGCTGACCGCGCGCTCCTGGAAGATCAGGTCGTTCGACGAGATGCTGGCTTCACGAGAGAAGCCGACGTCGTGCTGGCCGAGCGTCAGGCGGGTGGTGCCGCCCTTGGTGTCAAAAGTCAGGCGGCCCCAGGCGTCCACCAGCTCAACCGGGGACCGCTTCGACGACAGGGTGTCGTACGGGCTGGCCGCGCCGAAGCGGATGGCGAAGTCGACGACCTTGTAGCCGCCCTTCAGGCCGAGGCGCGCGCGCTCGATGTTGAAGCCGGTGTCCAGCTCAGGGTCGCCGTAGCCGCCGGAGTCCGCCTTCGGGTCCTGGTCCTGATCCCAGGCCGTGAACCAGGTCTGGATCTGCGCCGTGGGGGTGGCCCAGGGGGTCCAACGCGCGGGCTTCTCGGCCTCCTCGTACGGGACGCCCGGCTTGTTGGAGCCTTCTCCTGCGAGCGCGGGAGCGGACAGGGCGAGAGCGGTTAGAAGGGTCGCGGTATGGCGCGCGCGGGTAAGGAGCATCGGTTCCGAGCCTCGTGTCGGGGCGCCATGAGGACAGCGCCATGGTCTCGATTCCCTCCCGCTCTATTGCTTCGATCGCCGTCGCGCTCGCGTTGTCCGGCTGTGACCGGGACGTGCCGACGGGGCCCTGGGCGCGCGCCAAGGTGATCGAGCAGCTCGACGACAGCATCGGCGGGACCAAGGGCCTGGCGCGTCCGGGCGACTTCGCCCTGGAGAACGACAAGTTCCGGGTCAACGTGCTCAGCGGCCGCACCAGCACCGGCCCCGGCCTGTACGGCGGCAGCGTGGTGGACGGCGATCTGCAGTGGGCGGATCCGGCGCTGCGCGGCGGCCACGGCCTGGACCAGTTCAACGAGATGTTCCCAACCGTGAACATGAACACGCCCAAGTCCGGCAGCCCGCCCGACGTGTTCGTGCTCAAGGACGGCAAGGACGGTGGAGACGCCGTGGTGCGGGTGGAGGGCCCCGGCGAGCCCTTCCTGAGCATGCTTTCCGTGCTCTGGGGCCTCGTGGGCATGCCCGGCATGTGGACCACCACGGACTACACGGTGCAGCCCGGCGTCCCGTGGATGAAGGTGAGCACGGTCGTCACGCTGGCCGGCGAGGCCGACATCCCCGTGGTGAAGCCGGTCGTCGGGGACGTGCCGCCCACGCCGATCTCCCCGGCCACGGGCAGCTTCGACGTGCTCGGCATCGCGCTCTCGACCGGCGTCGCCATGGGCGACTTCTGGCTGGCGGGCGGCAGCGTCGACGTGTTCGGGCCGGGCATCGGCTTTGACGAAGACGGCGCGGTCTACCGCAAGATGATCGCCGGCGAGAACACCTTCCAGCAGCCCTTCGAGTTCCCGTTCCTGGCCGCGGTCGGTGACGGCGTCAGCTACGGCATCGCGGCGGCGGACGGCAACCTGTTCGTCCCCCTGTTCACCGCGTCGCAGACCGTGGTCATCGGCGGCGGCAACGACGGAACGCTGCCGAGCGACAAATTCCGCTTCCCGGCCAACACCCAGTTCTCCTACGACCGCTACTTCTTCGTGGGCGACGGCGACGTGGGCAGCATCGTCGACCAGTACGTGGAGGCGCGCAAGGTGCCGCACGGCACGGTGACCGGGCACGTGTTCGAGCAGGGCACCAGCGAGCCCCTCTCCAAGATCGACGTGTTCGTGTACAAGCCGGGCGACGAGTACCCGTTCAGCCAGTGGCGCACGGATCACCGGGCGGACGACGGCCTGGCCGACGGCTCGTTCGGCGGCTCGCTGCCGGTGGGCGACTGGGAGCTGATGGTCCACCAGCACGGCCGACCGACGTCCGATCGCCTGCCGATCGCGGTGCGCGAAGGTGAGGAGTCCACGGTCCAGCTCGAGGCCCTGCGCGGCGGCGTGCTGACCTTCACCGTGCACGACCAGACCGGCGAGAAGCTCCCGGCCAAGGTGACCTTGTTCCGCAAGGACGACAACACGGCGACCAGCAACCGCCCCGACCTGGGCGATCCCTACATCGGCGGCCAGCCGGAGTGGGTGCTGTTCGCAGAGACGGGTGAGGGCGAGATCCCGCTGCCGCCCGGCGACTACTACGCGGTCGCAAGCCGCGGCCTCGAGTACGAGATCGACCGCTCGGACGACTTCCACATCGACGCGCTCCAGGGCAAGCACCTCGACCTCACGGTGGACCGCTCGATCGACACCTCGGGCTGGGTGTCGGCCGACTTCCACGTGCACAGCGCGCCCAGCCATGACTCCGGCGTGTCGCTCCCCATGCGCGTGAAGACCATGGCGGCTGAGGGCGTCGAGTTCTTCGCCGCCACCGACCACGACTACATCAGCGACTTCGCGCCGGTCATCCAGGACCTCGGCCTGGAGAACTGGGTCCAGAGCACGCCCGGCGTCGAGACGACCACCATCGAGATCGGCCACTACCTGGCGTTCCCGCTGCAGAAGCAGTGGCTGGGTGACGTCGGCGGCGCGATGGACTGGACCGGCAAGCTGCCGGAGCAGATCATCGCCGAGCTGCGCAAGCAGGGGACGGACGCCGGCTTCGATCCGTTCGTCTTCCTCGCGCACCCGCGCGACGGCCTGCTCGGCGGCTTCGACCAGTACGGCTTCGACCCGTTCGGGGGCGCGCCCAACGCGGACGGAACGCCCGGCGCCATGGCTTACAGCACGCCCTTGCTCAACTCGTTCAACCCGCTCATCTCGGACTTTGCCCCGCCGGTCAGCATGGACGGCATCGAGCTGTTCACCGGCAAGCGCCTGGACGTGCACCGCAAGCCCACCAAGCCGGAGCAGGACGGCTACGCCGCGGACGACGGCACGGACGCCTTCGACTTCATGTCGCGCACGATGCAGGAGCAGACCGATCTGGTCAACGGCACGTACCGCCTGTCGAACGACCTCGACGGCAACGTGGACGACTGGTTCACGCTGCTCAACCTCGGCTACCGGTTCACCGCGCTCGGCAACTCGGACACGCACGGCACCTCGTCGATCGAGGCCGGCTGCCCGCGCAACTACGTGCTGTCCGAGACCGACGACCCCGCCTACCTGGACCCGCAGACCATCGCGGACTCCGTGCGGGATCACCACGTCGTCGCCTCCTACGGGCCCTTCCTGCGCATGTGGATCAACGGCGCGGAGATCGGCTCGTCGATCGAGTCGAAGGGCAAGCCGCTCCAGATGCAGATCGAGGTGCAGGCGCCGAGCTGGGTCGCGGTCGACCGCGTCGAGCTTTACGAGAACGGCACGCTCGTCCAGGAGTGGGCGGTCCCCGACGCGCCGTCGAACGAGCGCTTCAACGAGTCCTTCGAGTGGACCCCGACCAAGGACGCCTGGTACGTCGCCATCGCCATGGGCGAGAAGGGGCTGGACCCGGTGTTCACCCGGGTGGACATCCCGTACCTGCCGCTCGACGAGGTCGTGATCTCGGCGCTCGGAGGGTTGCCTGCGGTGCAGAGCTTCCTGTCCGCGCCGATCCCGTTCCCCAAGGAGTACCCGGTCTACCCGTACGCGCTGACCAACCCGATCTGGGTGGACGTGGACGGGGGCGGGTTCATGCCTGCCGGTCGCCCGGCGTGGCTGATCCCGGCCGCGTCGGAGTAGGCGCGGGCGGTCGGGCCGGGGCGAACGTCACCCCGGCCTGACCCCGCTCACTCGGCCTTGAGCCCCAGGTAGTGCGCGAGGAAGCCGAACTTGTCGGAGGCCTCTTCGATCTGCATGGACACCGGCGTGCTGGCACCGTGTCCGCCACGCGTCTCGATGCGGATCAGCACCGGCGCGTCACCGCCCTGCGCGTGCTGCAGGGACGCGGCGAACTTGTAGCTGTGCGCGGGCACCACGCGGTCGTCGTGATCGCCCGTGGTGATGAGGGTGGGGGGGTAGACCACGCCGGGATGCGTGTTGTGCACCGGCGAGTAGGCGGCGAGCGCCTTGAACATCTCGGGGCTGTCGGCCGACGTGCCGTAGTCAGACGCCCACGCCCAGCCGATCGTCCAGGTGTGGTACTTCATCATGTCGAGCACGCCGACGCCGGGCAGCGCCGCGCCGAACAGGTCGGGCCGCTGGGTGAGCACCGCGCCCGTCAGCAGGCCGCCGTTGCTGCGACCATGGATGCCCAGCTGGGCCTTGGTGGTCCAGCCCTTGGCGATCAGCCACTCGGCCGCGCCGATGAAGTCGTCGAACACGTTCTGCTTCTCGAACTGGCAGCCGGCGAGGTGCCAGTCGCGGCCGTACTCGCCGCCGCCGCGAAGGTTCGCGACCGCGTACACGCCGCCCTTCTCCATCCACGCCAGGTTGTCGACGCGGAACGCAGGCGTGATCGGGATGTTGAACCCGCCGTAGCCGTACAGCAGGGTGGGCTGCGGCTTGGTGCGGTCCAGATCCTTGCGGTAGGTGAGGAACATCGGGATCTCGGTGCCGTCCCGCGAGGGGTAGCGCACCTGGACGGTCTCGAAGTCGTCCGGCGAGAACGGCACCTTGGGCTGCCACACCACCTTGGTCAGGCCGGTCTGCGTGTCCAGATCGTACACGGTGCCGGGGTGGGTGAAGCTGGTGAAGCTGAAGTAGGCGTCGCGCTCGTCGCCCTCGCCGCTGAAGCCCTCGGCTGACCCCAGGCCCGGCAGCGCGACCTGCGACAGGCGCTTGCCCGCGCGGTCGAAGATCACGACCTCGCTGTGCGCGTCGCGCAGGTAGGAGACGACGAAGCGGCCGCCCAGGTACGCGGGCGCCTCGATCGTCGCGTCCGACTCGGCGATCACCGTCTTGAGGCCCGCGGGCTTCTTGAGATCGATCGAGACCACGCGGCCGCGCGGAGCGTCCTTGTCCGTGTACAGGTACGCGGTGTCCTTCACCACGGTGAGTACGGTGTAGTCGGCGTCGAAGCCGTCGAGCAGCTTGACCAGCTTGCCGCCTGCGGCGCCGCCCTTGTTCCCGAGCTTGAGCGTCGCGGTGTCGAAGTAGTAGATGCGGGCCTTGTGCTCGGTGCCCTGGCTCACCGACAGGAACACGCGCTTGCCGTCTTCGGTGACCGACGCGCCAAAGCCCCACTCGGGCTGGGTCGGGTCCTCGTAGATCAGGACGTCGTCGGACTGCGGCGTGTTCACGCGGTGGAAGTAGACCTTGTTGTAGGCCAGCGTCTCCTCGAACGCGCCGCTCGCGGGCTCGGGGAAGCGTCCGTAGAAGAAGCCGCTGCCGTCGGGCAGCCAGCTGGCCCCGGAGAACTTCACCCACTTCAGCTCGTCGGGCAGATCCTGACCGGTCGTCACGTCGCGCACCCGCCACACACGCCAGTCCGATCCGCCGTCCGAGACGCTGTACGCGAGGTAGCGGCCGTCCTCGCTCGGCGACCACTCGGCGAGCGAGGTGGTGCCGTCAGAGGACAGCGCCTTGCTGTCGATGAGCACGGTGGCGGCACCGGTCGGGCCATCCTGCACGAGCAGCTGCGGCTGATCCATGGTGCCGTCGTTGAACGTGTAGAACCAGCGTGTCCCGGCCACCACCGGCGATCCCCAGCGGGCGAAGGCCCACAGCTCGGTCATGCGCTTCTGGAAGGCGGCGCGCTCCGGCATCGGGTCGATCACGGAGCGGGTGTACTTGTTCTCCGCCGTGACCCAAGAGGTGGTCTCTTCGCTGTCGAGGTCCTCAAGCCACGCGTAGGGGTCGGGGACGGTCAAGCCGGACGCGGTGTAGGTGGTGTCGGCGCGGCGGGCGGGCGGAGACATGGGGCCCCTCGGAGGCGGGGCGGTGAGCCCGGTGGTGGGGGCGGCCAGGGGAGGCGACGCTTTGGCGCACCCGACGGCGAGCAGGACGGGGAACCACAGGCGACGCATCGGACCTCCGAGCTGGCGACGATAACCGAGCGCGGACGCGGGTCCGAACACGCTCGCGTCGGAATCGGTCGTGCGGCGCTTGGCTGGCCTGCGCCTAGCGGGCGCGTGGGGCAGCGGACACGAGTTGTCGCTCCCGCTGCAACCCAAGAACACCGCTGCGATCGGTGGATATTGGGGGCGCGGAGGCTCACCCGATGTTTGCGTCCCCTGAACCGTCCGGCGTCCGTCGCGGCACGCTATGGCTCGCCGCGCTCGTGGTCCCCATGGTGGCCGCCGCCACCCTCGTCAGCGCCTACGGCGCGTCCCCAAAGCCCCCTGAGGTTCCCATGACCAGCCCCACCACCAAGTCCGGCTGCGCCATCGACGGCACTTCGCCCTGCGGCCTGCCCTCCAACGTCGTGATCGACATGAGCCACGCTGCGGTCCAGCGCACCGACGCCGAGTGGCGCTCGCTGCTCACCCCCATCCAGTTCCGGGTCGCGCGCGAGCAGGGGACGGAGCCGCCGTTCAACAACACCTACTGGGATCACCACGAGGACGGCGTGTACTTCTCGGTGGGCAGCGACACGCCGCTGTTCGACAGCCGCGACAAGTTCGAGAGCGGCACCGGCTGGCCGAGCTTCACCCAGCCCATCGATCCGGCCTTTGTCGGAGAGACGCGCGACGTGAGCTACGGCATGATCCGGGTCGAGGTCCACAGCAACGTCGACGGCGACCACCTGGGCCATGTCTTCGACGACGGCCCGCGCCCCACGGGCAAGCGCTACTGCATCAACTCGGCCTCGCTCAAGTTCATGCCCCGCGCCGAGTACGACAAGTGGGTGGCGGCCCACACGCCGTCGGCGACCAAGCCCTGATCACCGGCCACTTCGGGGCCTCCCGAGGCGGTCAGGGGCCGTGGTTCAGGTTAGGAGGGTAGATCCCTGGAGTCTGTGTGCGCACGGTCCTCATCCTGTGCCTGCCCGCCGCCGCATGCGCGCCGGTGTTCGAGCTCGACACAGAGCCCGCCTGTCCGCGCGACATCCAGGAGCTGGACGGCGGCCTCACGTACCACCTGAGCCAAGGCGCAGACGGCTCTGGCGCGTTCGACTACGACGCCAGCCGTCCGCTGGAGGCGCACGTCAAGGGCAGCTACGACCTGGCCTCGGGCGCCTTCAATTGGGTGCGCACCTTCACCGACGGCTACTGGATCACCGAGGAGAAGGTCGTCGACGGCGCAGGCACCGCCTACACCGACGGCGATCTGGACATCGCGTACACGCGCCAACTCACCGACACCTCCGGTCCGCAGCCCGCTGAGAAGGTCCGCGAGGTCCGGCTCGCCTGCGCGGTGGAGCGCGACTGGTCGAGCGTAGACGGTGCGCCGGCTCGCTCCGAGCGCGGCAGCTTCGACGACGCTGGCTACGCCTACACGCTCACGCGCGAGAAGCAGGGCTCGCTGATTGAGACCCAAGGCACCCTGGACCGCGCGTTCACCCGCACGGAATCCGAGTCCTGGCGCATCGGCGACGTGCAGGACGAGCGTGAGACCGTGACCACCCCGGACGGCAAGGCGGTGACCACCTACGATCGCCTCGACGCCGAGTCGCACGAGTACGGAACGCAGAAGCAGCGCGCGGATGGCGTGCGCACCTACGACTTCACGCTCGACACGGTGACGCTGTCCGGCGAGTGGTTCTACACCAAGGACCTCAAGGGCAACGGCGACGGTGACGTGCAGTTCACGCCGCTGCACGGAGACCCGTACACCTGTGATGTCGTCTTGAAGAAGGGCGCCTGCACCGTGCAGTGCGCTGGCCAAGCCGACGAGGGCTGCTGATGGGCGCCGTCCGATCCATGACCGGCTACGGCCGCGGCGAGGCCCGCGCCGGGCGTGTCGGCGTCACGGTCGAGGTGAAGACGGTGAACCACCGCTTCCTCGACCTGTCGATCAAGCTCCCGCGCGAGTCGGGCAGCTTGGAGGCGATGGTTCAGCGCAAGGTCCGCGAGGCGATCACGCGCGGGCGTGTGGAGCTGACCGTGCGGCGCGAGGTGGACGGCGGCGCGACCGAGGTCATCGCCGACGCCGCCCTGTTCAACACCATCCTCGCCGCGGTGGAGGGGCTGCTCGGCCCGCACGTGCCCGAGGCCCGCACGCTGGCCCTGACGCACGCGCTGGCCCAGCCGGGCGTGCTGTCGACGCGCGCAGCAGACGTCGGCGAGGGGGACGACGAGGCCGCGCTGCGGAGCGCGCTGACCACGGCCCTGCACGCCCTGACCGTGATGCGGGAGGTCGAGGGGCAGGCGCTGCTCGACGATCTGAACGCCAACCTCGACACGATCGAGCGGCACGTCGCCGCCATCCGTGAGGTCGTCGGCGACCTGCGCGAGCGCGCCATGCGCCGGATCTCCGACCGCGTGCGGGCGCTGGTCGGCGACGCCGTGGACCCGGCGCGCATCGCCCAAGAGGCCGCGCTGCTCGCCGAGAAGGCCGACGTGGCGGAGGAGCTGACCCGGCTGGCCAGCCACACGTCGCAGCTCCGTACCATGCTGGGCCAGGGCGAGGCGGTCGGCCGCCGCGTCGAGTTCCTGCTTCAAGAGATGGGTCGGGAGACCAACACCATCGGCAGCAAGACCGTGGACGCCGCCGTGTCCCGTGACGTCGTCGAGATCAAGGCCCTGCTCGAGCGCCTGCGCGAGCAGGCGGCCAACGTGGAGTGAGCATGCTGCATCTGCGAGCTGCCGAGCGCGGCGTGCTGTTCGTCGTCTCTGGGCCTTCGGGCGCCGGCAAGAGCACCCTGATCGAGCACCTGCGCGCCCAGATCCCGGACCTGGCGTTCAGCGTGTCGGCGACCACCCGCCCACCGCGGCCGGGCGACGTGGAGGGCAAGACCTACCACTTCCTCACCGACGATCAGTTCCAGTCGATGATCGCGTCGGGCGCGCTCTACGAGTACGCCAGCGTCTACGGTCGTTGGTACGGCACGCCGCGCGCCGGCGTGGACGCCATGCTCGCGGCCGGTCGCTCGGTCGTCCTCGACATCGACACGCAGGGGTCGCAGCAGGTCCGCGCGATCACCCAGGACGCCGTCCACGTGTTCATCCTCCCCCCGGACGTCGCGACGCTCGCCATGCGCCTGGAGCGCCGCGGCACCGACGCGCCGGAGGTGGTCGCGCGCCGCCTCGCCGACGCCGGGGAGCAGATCCGCGGCGCCACCACCTACGACTACCTGATCGTCAACGACGACCTGCAGTGCGCCAAGAACGAGATCGAGGCCATCTTTGTGGCCGAGACCGCCCGCCTGTCCAGGCGCGCCAACGCGTTGCAGCGGGTCATCTCCGACCTGGACCATCTCCCCAGGCCCTGATCCTTGTGCGATAAAGAACTCCCTGAGGCCCCCACGGATGTCGACCAGCATCTCCGACATCGTCGAGCGCATCGCCACTTACTCGCCAGACGCGGACGTCTCGGCGGTCATGCAGGCGTACCTGATCGCGGCCAACGCGCACCAGGGGCAGTACCGCAACTCCGGTGAGCCGTACCTGTCCCACCCGCTGGAGGTCGCGCGCATCCTCGCCGACATGCGCATGGACGTGGACACCATCGCCACGGCGTTGCTGCACGACGCGCTGGAAGACAGCCCGATCACCAAGGCCGAGATGACCGCCCAGGTTGGGCCGGTGATCGCGGAGCTGGTCGATGGCGTCACCAAGATCGGCAAGCTCAAGTTCCGCAGCAAGGAAGAGCTCCACGCCGAGAACTTCCGCAAGATGATGATGGCGATGAGCCGTGATCTGCGGGTCATCCTGGTCAAGCTGGCCGACCGCCTGCACAACATGCGCACGCTCGACGGCCACAAGCAGGAGAAGCAGGAGAAGATCGCGCGCGAGACGCTGGAGGTCTACGCCCCGATCGCCAACCGGCTCGGCCTGATCTCCATCAAGGCCGAGCTGGAGGACCTCTGCCTGAGCGTGCTCGACCCCGAGGCGCACGCGGCCATCGTGACCTTCCTGGAGAGCACGTCGGAGGATCGCAACGCGTACATCGCGCGCGTGGTGAAGGAGCTTGCCGCCGATCTCGCCTCGCGCGGGATCATGGGGACGGTGAGCGGTCGGGCCAAGGCCACCTACAGCATCTACTCGAAGATGAAGTCCAACGGCCTGGACGCCAACGCGGTGCAGGACCTGCTGGCCTTCCGCCTGATCGTGCCCGATGAGGTCGCCTGCTACACCATGTTGGGCTTCGTGCACTCGAAGTACCCGCCGGTGCCCGGCCGAATCAAGGACTACATCGCGCGGCCCAAGACCAACGGGTACCGCTCGCTCCACACCACGGTGGTGGGCCCGGAGAACAAGCGCGTCGAGATCCAGATCCGCACGGCCGAGATGCACCGCATCGCCGAGGAGGGCATCGCCGCGCACTGGCGCTACAAGGAGGGCCACCTCGCGCTGGCGCCGAGCGACGTCGTCGAGATCGCGCGCATCCGTGAGGCGTTCGAGGGCGCGCACGACTCGGGCGACGCCAGCGACTTCATGGAGTCGGTGAAGGTCTCGTTCTACGCGGACGAGGTGTTTGTCTTCACGCCCACCGGCGAGGTGAAGAAGTTCCCGCTCGGCGCCACGCCGCTGGACTTCGCGTACGCCGTCCACTCCGACGTCGGCGCGCACTGCACCGGCGCCAAGGTCAACGGCAAGATGGTGCCGCTCGACTACCGGATGCAGTCGGGCGACGCGCTCGAGATCCTGACGCACCCGAGCCAGCGCCCGCGCCGTGACTGGCTGGAGATCGCGCACACCGCGCGCGCCATCCAGAAGATCCGCCGCTTCCTCCACCAAGAGGAGGAGCAGTCCGCGCTCCGCATGGGCAAGGAGATATTGGAGGCCGAGCTTCAGCGCGTCGGCTGGACCTGGGACAAGGCCAGCGCCACCGACGAGTACGACGCCTACCTCAAGCGCCGCGGCATCAAGAACGTCGAGAGCCTGTTCGGCGAGCTCGCGCATGGCCACCAGAGCCCCGGCGACGTCGCGCGCGGCATCCTTCCCGAGGCCGTCTGGTACAGCAAGAACGAGGAGAGCCGTCGCAACCGCATCACCGGCCTGCTCCAGCGCTTCGTCCGCAAGAGCCGCAGCCCCGTACTCATCACCGGAGAGGACGGCCTGCTCGTCAGCTACGCCGGCTGCTGCAACCCGCTCCCCGGCGAGGACGTCGTCGGCTTCATCACGCGCGGGCGCGGCATCACCGTACACCGCGCCGACTGTGAGCAGCTGCTCAAGCTCGAAGAGGACCGTCGCGTCCCGGTCGAGTGGGACCTCACGTCGTCGACCCGTCACAGCCACTCGCTCACCATCTCGTGCGAGGACCGCCCCGGCATCCTCGCCGCGATCACCAAGGTCTGCGAAGTGCAGAAGGTCAACATCGAGCGCGCTGAGGCCCGGTCGGGGCCGGGCACCGGCGGCACCGTCATCCTCCAGGTCGCGGTGAAGGACCTGTCCGAGCTGACCAAGGTCATCCGCAACCTCGAGAAGATCCCCGAGGTCACTCACGTTTCCCGCGGCACCCGCTAGGAGCCCCTCATGCGCCTCTCCCTGATCTCCTTGGCCGCGCTCGCGGTCGCGTGCGGTAACCCGGACAAGTTCGCGGACGACACGGACGCGGTGTGCGGCGGCAACCCGCCCACGTTCACCACGGTGGACTTCGCCGATCTGGGCACGGCGACGATCGGCGGATCGGACAAGCGCGTCATGCAGATCAGCGTGGAGGCCACGGACCCGGACGGCGATCTGACCAGCTACAAGGCGCGCATCTGGCACGACACCCTCCCTGACGGCAAGCTCGGCGACGAGCCGGATTCGTCGGTTCCGGCGACGATCAGCGACGTCGCGTGTGGCGTGGACTCGGCGACGGTGGGGGCTGTGCTCCCGTTGGGCGGCAACATCCCGATGGGCACGCAGGTGGAGTTTGGGATCGTGGTCGAGGACGCGCTTGGTCACGCCTCGAACGGCGGCGAGCCGGTGATCGCCGTGTGGGAGACCCCCGCGGAGTGAGCGGTCCGGCTTGACCCGGCGCGCGTCCCGGGCGAATCAGGCCGACCATGACACCCGCCACGCTACGCTTGGATCGCCACGAATTCGTGGCCCTGGTCCGCTTGGGCTGGCCGGTCGTGATCAGTCAGGTCGGCTTCATGCTCATGGGCGTGGTCGACACGGTGCTGGTCGGCCGGTACGCGCCGCACGCCCTCGCCGGCGTGGCGCTCGGGAACACCTGGTCCTTCGCGTGGATCATCTTTGGCCGCGGCATGGCCGCCGGCGTCGACCCGCTCATCACTCAGGCGATCGGCGCGGGTGACGAGCGCGCGTTCCACCGCTCGCTGGCGACCGGCGCCGTGCTGATGACGATCATGGCAGTTCCCATCACCGCGATGCACGGCCTGGCGTCATGGGGCCTGCGCCTGATCGGCGAGCCCGAGTCGGCGATCCCCATCGCGCAAGGTTTCGCGTGGGCGGTGGCGCCGTCGGTGATCGCGCTGCTGCTGGAGGCGCTGTGGCGGCACGGCCTGCAGGCGCGCAGCAGCATGCGCACGGCGATGGCCGTGGCGCTCGTCGGCAACCTGATCAACGTGCCCTCCGCCTGGTTTCTCATGCGCGGCTTCTGGGGCTGGGAGGGCTTGGGGCCGGTCGGCGTCGGCGTGTCGACCAGCCTGGTGCGCTTTGGCATGCTGGGCGCGATGGTGATCGCGGCTTGGCCGGACGTGAAGGGGGCGATGCGCGCGCTGCCCGAGGTGACGTGGACGGGGCTTCGTCGGCTCACCTGGATCGCGGGGCCTGTCGGCCTGCAGACCGCGCTTGAGGTGTGGGCCTTCAGCGGCGGCACGCTGGTCGCGGGCTGGTTCGGCGAGGTGTCGGTGTCCGCGCACATCGTCGCGCTGAACTTGGCGTCGATGGCGTTTATGGTGCCGCTCGGGTTCTCGGCGGCCGCGGCCACGCGCGTGGGCAACCGCATGGGGGCAGGGGAGGACTGGGGCCCGACGGCGGCCACTGCGGTCGCGACCGGCGCCTGCGCGATGCTCGTGTCCGCGACGCTGTTCGCGACGATGCCCTACGCCCTGGCCGGGATCTACCTGCCCGACGCCCCCGAGGCGCGCGCGCTGGCTGCCACCTTGCTGCCGCTCGCGGCGCTGTTCGCGGTGTTCGACGGGACGCAGGCGGTGTCGTTCGGGGTGCTGCGCGGCGCGGGCGACACCACCATGCCGTCCGTCGCCAACGTGCTTGGCTACTACGTGGTCGGCCTGCCGTTCGGCGCCTGGCTGGCCTGGGGGCTGGGCTTGGGCGTGGTCGGCGTGTGGTGGGGCTACGTGACGGCGCTGGTGTGCGTGGCCTTCGCGCTGCTGCTGCGGCTTCGCTGGGTGGCCCGCGTGGGCGGGTTCCGTCGCGAAGCGTGACGTTGCGCAAGCGCGGCCGGTGGCGCCGGTTAGGGGTCGACCAGAGGCGGCACCTTGGGCAACCTGCGCAACGCGGCGATCCTCGGCACCGGCGGCTACGTGCCGCCGCGCGTGGTTCGCAACGCGGATCTGGTCAGTGTGTACGGCATCGACTCGGATGACGAGTGGATCCGGCAGCGCACCGGCGTGGAGGAGCGCCGCTACGCGGACGACGGGGTCGGCACCGCGGAGCTCGGCGCGCACGCCGCCCGCGCTGCCCTGCAGGCCGCCGGCCTGGAGGCGCGTGAGATCGACCTGATCGTGTTCGCGACGCTCTCGCCCGATCGAGCCTTCCCCGGCTGCGGCGTCGATCTTCAGGCGCGCCTCGGCATCCCGGACGACGCCGCGGGCACCTTCCCTCCCTGCATGGACATCCGCGACCAGTGCTCGGGCTTCCTCTACGGCCTGTCGCACGGGGTCGCGGCGATCCGCGCGGGCATGGCGGAGCGCGTGCTGCTGGTGGGCGCAGAGGTGCACAGCGCGGCGCTCGATCTGACCACGCGCGGTCGCACCGTCGCGGCGCTGTTCGGCGACGGCGCCGGCGCGGTGGTGCTCGGCGCCACGGACGCTGACGTCGGCGTGCGCCGCGTGACCTTGGGCGCGGATGGTCGCTTCGCCGACGCGCTCAAGCAAGACGTGTGGGACATGCGCAAGCGGCCGTTCATCGCGCTGGACGACTCGGGCAACGGCGTGATCCCCGCCCGCACGCTCTGGACGCAGATGAACGGTCAGCTCGTGTACCGTCACGCGGTCGAGCGCATGTGCCGCGCGCTGACTGAGCTGCTGGCCGCCGAGAAGTGCACGTTCGACGACATCGACCTGTTCGTGTTCCACCAGGCCAACCTGCGCATCAACCACACCGTGCAGCAGATGCTCGACATCCCGGACGCCAAGACCATCCACAACATCCAGCGCTACGGGAACACCACCGCCGCCACCATCCCGCTGCTCCTCGACGAGGCGGTGCGGAGCGGGCGCGTGGGCCCCGGATCCCGCGTCGCCTGCGTGGCCTTCGGCAGCGGCTTCACGTGGGGCGCCTCGCTGATCGACCTGTAGGCATGTCGGTCGTCGGCCGCCTCGCCCCCACGCCCTCGGGGCACCTGCACCTGGGAAACGTCACCGCGTTCGCCGCGGCGTGGCTGTCGGTGCGCTCGGCCGGCGGTCGGCTGCTGCTCCGCATGGAGGACATTGACACGGTCCGCGCGCGCGCCTACGTCGAGGACGGCATTCGCGAGGATCTGCGCTGGCTCGGCCTGAGCTGGGACGCTGAGGTGCCTCGCCAGTCCGTCCGCGACTACCGTCTCGCGATCGAGGCGCTCCGCCCCCACACCTACCGGTGCACCTGCACACGCGCTCAGATCAAGGCCGCCGGCGGTCGCTACCCAGGCACCTGCCGTGACGCCGGTCACGTGGAGGGCGCGCTCCGCCTGCGCCTGCCCGACGGTCCCGTCCACTTCGTCGACCGCCGCTTCGGCCCGCGCGACGTGGACCCGAACCTGTTCGGCGATCCGGTCCTGGTCCGCAGCGACGGACTGGTCTCCTACAACCTCGCCGTCGTGGCCGACGACCTCACCGACGGCGTGACCGAGGTCGTACGCGGCGCCGACCTACTCGACTTCACCGCCGTCCAGCTGCACCTGTGGCGCTGGCTCGGCGAGCGCGAGCCGACCTGGCTCCACGCGCCGTTGGTGCTCGGCCCCGACGGCGCCAAGCTGTCCAAGTCCCACGGGAGCACCGAGGTCCGCGCGCTCCGCGAGGCGGGCTGGGACCCGGCGCGGGTGTGGCGGACGGTGCTGCCTTGGCTCGGGCTGGAGCCGGTCGGGGCGATTGGTGACGCCGTGGCGAGGTTTGACGCGGGGGTGGGGGCTAGGGGGCCGGTGGTGGTGGGGTGATCGGCGGCTCCGTCGTCGCCTGATGCGCTCCGCAGTCCCGGACTCGCACCAGCTTGAGCTCGATCGGTGCGTCCGGGTGCTTGAAGTGCAGCAGTCCGCCGCTCTCAGGCGCGACGGCTCGTTCGGCGAGCGTGTCGCCCTCGCAGGCTTCGACGGCGGGCGCAGGGTGGCTCACGTCTCTGGCCGCGATCTCGCCCGCCAAGCCAAGGAACAGGAGCTCGCCTGACGACGGGTGCTCGCCGCCAGCGAGCGGAACAGCTTGGATAGGCGCGATGCGCTCGGCCCAGTCCTTGAAGCTCTGGTCGTCATCCCACAACGTGTCGTAGCGAAGCACCGAGTTCGCCGGAAGCTTTGGAAGATTGTCCCTGAGGAATCCGTACTCAGTCCGGGTCGCGAGGTCCCCTCCTGGATGACGCGCGAGGGCCAGCCCGAGCGCCGCGACGATCGCGCTGGAGAACTGAATGATCCGTGACTGCTTCATCAGCGTCGGCGCAGCCAGCGACGCGAGCGCGACCCACCAGGTCGCGGCCGGGAGCTGGAACCGAAGCACGTCGGTCGCGAAGTACATGTGGGCGTAGGGGAGGGTCGCGGCCAACGCCGCGAACAGCAGCGGGCGGCGAACCGCTGGAGCGGCTCGCGACCAGCCAAACACCACGGCGGGGAGCAGCCAGAACGGGTGCACCCACGGGTCGGGCAGCGCGAGTGAGCTCCCGGCACCCCACCACTGCTTGAGCAGGGTGGACGGCGCGAAGGCGTCCGGTGAGGGGTTGGGGAACCCATCGTGGCCGTTCGGAACTCCGATCGCCCACACGCGCGCTGCGACGGCGACCGTCAGCAGCGCGACCGCGGGCCGACGACGCTGCGCCCAAAGGAAGAGCGCGAACGCGGCGACGAACGGGATCTGATCGGGGCGGGCGTGCGCGAGCAGGGCCGCGCTCGACACGGCGAGCGCGTCGCCCACGAGGTCTCGGCGGAGCGCGCCCGCGACGGCTGTCACCTCTAGCAGCGCGCAAAGGACGAAGAACACCTCGCTCCCTGACAGCGTGATCGCCAGGGGCAGCACGGTCAGGAGGAGGGCGGACGCGTGCGCGATGCGGCGGTCACCCGTCCACGCGTTCATGACGGCCCAAAGCCACGGCACCGTGAGCGAGGAGAAGATCAGGTTCGCGAAGTGAAGTCGATCCGGGTTCGACCCGAGCACCGTCCGAACGGACGACATCACGGCGAACCAGCCATGTCCGTAAAGCGGGCTGGCGGCGATCGTGCCCGTGTACCCCATGAGGTGCATGTAAGGGTACGCCTTGCCCATGAGCACGAGGGGCGCACCCAGCGCGGCGCGCGTGGCGACCGCGGCGGCGAACCAGATCCAAGGCGCGCGCGCGCGCGGAGCGGCGAGCGCCATCGCCGCGAACCAGACGACCGCGAGCGCCTCCATGATCGAACGCATCGGATCGAACGGGAGCACGCTCTTAGGCGGGTCCACCGTCGGCGCGACCTGTTGAGGCTGCGCGAAGTGTGGGGCGTGCACCGGCAGTCGACCGCAGGCGCGCTCGACGAACGCCTCGTCCACCGCGCCGTCGACGAACAGGTCGGCGCCGCCTCCCGAGCATCGGGCCGTGCTCCGGGGCTCATCCGGTCCCGGCGTCCTGCGCAGCGTCAGCGTCGCGCCACGGTACTCGTACACGACCGCCGTCGCGTCCGACGAACGCAGCGTGACGTCCAGGTCGTCTTCGAACGGGCTGTCAGCGAGGGCCGCGCTGAGAAGGAAGATCCAGAGTACCACGCAGCCCTCCGCCAGGAAGCGCGAACGCTACGCGTACCCAACCTCAGGCATCGGCGTCAGCGCCCGCGTCCGCAACCCTTCCAGCGTCTCATGCGCGTCCAGCCGCGGCCGCGCCTGCCGCAAGCAGGCGACGTACGCCGACATGTACGCGGTGGCGATCCCCGACCCACGGTACCGGGCGCGCTGCTTGCTGCCGCGAACGTCCGTGTGGCCGTAGGCCAGGAACTTGTCCGTGAGCGCGGGCCAGGTCTTGCGGGGGAAGCGGCCCGGATCGAAGTAGAAGAAGCGGTCCGCCGGGCACTTGGGGTCGGACGTGACGCCGACCGTCTCGGGCAGATCGGCGGGGTAGGCGCGCTCACCCTGGGGGTGGGCGGCGGCCAGGACGACCGCGCCCATGTCGACGGCCTGCGCGCAGCACTCGCGGAGCAGGAGCGCCTTGCCCATGTTCGGGGTGCCGAGGGACAGGTTGATGACGTGCGCGCCATTGCGGGCGGCGGTCTCGATACCTGCGGCCATCAACTCGGCGGAGGTGCGGAGCTTCTTGCCCATGATCTTGACTGCGACGATGCGGCAGCCGGGGGCGATCGCCGCGACCGCGGTGGCGATCTCCGTGCCGTGGCCGTGCTCGTCGTGGAACTCCGGGCGGAGCATCGCGTGGCCGGTTGCGCCCAGCTCGATCGACCAGCCGTCGATCGTCATGCCCTTCAAGCGGGGGTCGTCGACGTTGACGCCGGAGTCGATAATCGCGATCGTGACGCCGGTGCCGTCGTACTCTTTGCCCAGGAAGCGCATCGGGGGGACTCTCCGTCTCGCGGGACATGGTGCCATTGCGCGGCGTTCGGGGCAAGTGCTTGCGTGCAGGATGGAGGAAGTCCTTGGAGCCAGACGACCACATCTCGGCCGATCTCGCGGCGCTGCAGGCGATCGAGGGGCGGTATGCGGGCACCCCCGGAGAGCGGGCGGCGCTTGATCTGGTGCGCGCGCGCCTCCCCGACTCGATCGCGGCGCGCATCGAGGGGCTGGTCGGGCATCACCTCCCGTGGATGGAGCTTGGCCTGCACGGTGGCGGCGCGCTCGCGTTTGGGGTGCTCGGCGCGTGGTACCCCGCGCTCGGCGCGATCGGCTGCGCGTTGGTGTCGGTCAGCCTGATGCTCGAGGGCACGGGGCGCCTGGGCCCGCTGCGCATGTGGCTGTGGCGACGTGCGTCCTACAACCTGGTCCTGCCGCCCGCCGAGGACACGTCCCCGCTGGGCACCCTCATCCTGTCGACCCCGCTCGACGCGCCGCGTGTGCACGTCCGGCGCCCGCGCTTCTGGCGCAGGCCGCTGCGTGGTGTCCTGGGCTCGACGGTGACGCTGGCGGTGCTGTTGCTGCTTCGAGCGCTCTCCGAGGAGTACGGCACCCCGCTCTACGCGCTCTACTGGGCCTGTCTGGGCGTGAACGCGCTCACCAGCCTGATGGTGCTGGTCACGATGCGCCGGGCTGAGCCTTCGTCTGGCGCAGGCGGCATCGCCGCCCTGATGGAGGTGGCGCGTCGGCTCGACGCCAGCCCGGTGTCGGGCCTGGCCGTCTGGACGGTGTTCACCGGCTGCGGACACGCCCACCAGGACGGCATGAAGACCTTCCTGACGCTGCGCGGGCACCGGCTCCCGCAGCCCGTGCTCGTCGTTTCGGTGGACGAAGTGGACCGTGCCCCGCTCCGCGCGGCCGTGACCGAGGGGCCGCTCCTGCAGCAGCCGCAGCGCCCCACCGGCCCGGCGCTGGTCGAGCGCCTGCGCTGGGCGGGGGTTCGGATTCCAGCCTTCGATCGGCCGGAGACGTCGGACAGCCTCGTGGCGACCGTGCTCGGCTACCGAGCCATGGCGCTCGTCGGCGGCGATGAGGCGGCCGACGCCACCAGCGTGCGGTCGGCGGCGGACGTCATCGAGACCCTCGCCCGCTGGTACGGCGAGGACCTGGCGCGCGTCGCCGTGGCCCGCGCGGCGCTGCCGCCGGGGCCGCGTGAGTCTGGCGACCCCGTCGAGGACTGACGATCAGCCCTTGAACAGCTCAAGCGCCGCGACCGGCTGCTTGAACGGCGCGATGACGTACACGCCCTGAACGCGGTCGCGGGCGCCGGCCAACATCTGGCGCGCCATCGCGAAGCCCTCGTCGCGCGCCCCTGCGCCTGCCGCCTCCAGTCGACCCAGCACGGAGTCCGGCACCAGGATGCCCGGCACCTCGTGGTGCAGGCGCAGCGCGAGCCGGTGGGAGGTGAGCGGCCAGACCGCGGCGAGCGTCGGGATCGGGCAGGTGCCGCCCAGCTTCTCCAGGAAGCGCTCCCAGCAGTCCCACTCGAAGAACACCTGGGTCATCGCGAACTGGGCGCCGGCGTCGAGCTTGCGCTTGAAGCGCTCGACCTCGAAGTCCAGGTCCTCGTGGTTCGGGTTCACGGCCACGCCCAGCGTGAACGCGGGCGGGTCGCCGATGGTGTTGCCGAAGGTGTCTCGTCCCTCATTCAGTTGCCGCAGCGACCGCACCATGCCGATGCTGTCGGTCTGGTAGACGTCGCCGGCGCCGGGCTCGCCGCGCACCACGGACGGGTCGCCGGTGATGACGAGCACGTTGCGAACGCCCGCCTGCCACGCGCCGAGCAGGTTGCCCTGGATGCCCATGAGCGACGCGTCGCGCGGCGTGTAGTGCGCGATCGTCTCCATGCCCTCGGCCTCGATCCGGGCCGACAGCCACAGCGCGTCCATGTGCAGGCGCGCCATCGGGTTGCTGTTCACGTCGACGCAGTGAACGTGGCCGGAGTCACGGAACGCGCGGACGGCGTC
This sequence comes from Pseudomonadota bacterium, assembly GCA_947475315.1. GTDB lineage: Bacteria > Myxococcota_A > UBA796 > UBA796 > CAIOSP01. Next base: position 72,199 of record CANJMY010000005.1, read on the forward strand.
GAGCACGACCTCGACCTGCGTGCTCTTCGGCGGATCCACCTGCACGCTGACCACGAACTCGCCGCTGGCGAGGCGCTCGGCGAGGCGGCCCGTCTTGGCGGTGGTCGTCGGTGCGACGGCGCGCGCGACGGCCGGGGGCTGCGCGGTGACCGCGGTGGTGGGGCCAAGACCGCGGATCGCTTGCGCCACCGCGTTGATCTGCTCGGGCGTGGTGCCGCAGCAGCCGCCGACCAGGCGCGCACCAGCGGCGACGGCGTCCTTGGCGAACTGACCCCAGTAGGCCGGGTCCGCGGACGGGTACAAGTAGCGGCCGCCTTCGCGGCGCGGCAGTCCGGAGTTCGGCTGCACGGCGAGGCGACGGCCCGGCGCGATCGACGCGAGGTGCTTGAACGCCGGCAGGATCTGGCCGGGGCCGACGCTGCAGTTCAGGCCGATCACGTCGGCGTCCAGCGCGGCGAGGGCCTCGACCAGGCGCAGCACCGTCGGGTCGAGCGCGTCGTCCTCGGGCTCGCCCCACTCGTCGGCCGCAGGGAGCGCCATCTGGGCGAGGATCGGCAGGCTCGACGTGCGGCGCACGCCCTCGACCGCGCGCGCCAGCTCCCAGGCCGACGTGAAGGTCTCGAGCACGAACGTGTCGACGCCGCGGTCTTCGAGCGCCGCGGCCTGCTCGGCGAAGATGTCGCGCAGGTGGGCCGCTTGCTCGTCGGAGCGGTCGACGCGCAGGCCGGACGGGCCGATCGAACCGCCGACGAACGCGTCCACGCCCGCGATGTCGCGGGCCTCTCGGGCCAACTTCACCGCGCGGCCGTTGAGGCTCGCCACGTCGCCGGACCGGCCGATGCGGTCCAGGCGCGCGCGGTTGGCGCCGAACGTGTTGGTCTCGATCAGCCGCGCGCCGGCCTGCAGGAACCGCAGGTGAACGGCGAGCACCAGGTCGGGCTGCTCCAGGTTGACTTCGTCGGGCGCGCGAAAGCTACGCTCCGACAGCTGGTGCAACGTGCTGCCCATGCCGCCATCAGCGACGAGCACACCGGAATCGAGCGCGGTCAGGAAGCGGGACAACGGGGCTCCGGCGTGGCCCGGGGACGGGCAGGGAGGGGCGGCTAACCGTTCGGGGCGCGCGCGGACACGCGACACCCGGCGTGGAGCGACACGACGGGACGGTCTGGGATAGGGCTGGACGCTCTGGAGGGCGGCCATGCGAGCGGGCGCAGATCGGTTCGATGTCGGCGCGGACGTGCTGGACTTGGTGTTTCCCGACGGCACGCCATCGCCGCTGGGCGTCGCGTTGGGCACGCCGCTCGCTGAGCTCCCGACGCCTCCCGCGTGGACGCCGTCCGGCGGTGGCTCGCAGACCTCGCTCGACTTGGCGGATCCGCCTGGCAACGGCCGTCGGCTGACGGTGCGCGTCGGGCAGGCGCTCGCGCGGGCCAACGCGATTGAGGTGTCCTTCTTTAGTCGCGACAAGATGGACGTGGACGCGGCCTGGGCCAAGGTGCGTGACCACCTCGACGCCCTGCACGGCAAGCCCGCCAAGGAGGTCACCGGCCTGCTGACCTTCGTGTGGACCCTGCAAGGGACGACCTTCCCGACCCTGGCCCGCGTCTCGCGCTTCAAGAACGACCAGGGCGAGTCGGTGCTCGGGATGGTGTTCAAGCTGCCCGACGGGCCGCCTCTGTGGACCGGCGGAAAGAAGCCGTCAGCCTGATGGCGACGGGCTCGTCGGTCGCTCGGCTTGATCCCGGGGGCTTGGCGGAGTAGGGGAAGTGGTCCCACAAGCTTCCATGCGAGGGGAGCGGCCCATTCGGGTCGCTCCCCTTTTGCTTTCCCGGATCCCCGCGTTGCATCCCACAGCCCTCCGTGCCTCCATTCGAGCCCTCGTTGAGCCGACGCTTCGTCGACTCGGACTGGATCTCGTGGCCGTGGAGCTGATCGGCGGCCGCCGCCGGCCCATCCTGCGCCTGTCGATCGACAAGCCAGGCGGGGTCGGCGCGGACGACTGCGCGCTCGCCAGCGTTCGCCTGGGTCCGGTGTTCGACGCGTCGGATCCGATGTCGACCGCCTATGAGCTGGAGCTCTCCAGCCCGGGCATCGAGCGTCCGGTCCAGCGCCTCGAAGACTTCCAGCGCTTCGTCGGGTTCCGGGCTCGCATCCGTATGGAGGAGGGCCTGCCTCGGCGGCGCTACGCGGGGCGCCTGCTCCGCGTGGAAGGGGACGATGTCATCGTGGAGGCGGACGGCACGGAGCACGTGCTGGCCTTCGCCTCGATCGACTCTGCCCACCTTGTGTTGGATCTTGACGAATACCAGCAGTTGGCCGATGGCGCGCCGCCCGTACCCACGGACGCCGACGCAAGTTCGGATGAGCCTTCAAGCGACCAGGAGTCCCCATGATCACAAGCGAACTCGCGCGCCTCGTCGATGCCCTCCATCACGAGAAGAACATCCCGCGCGATCAGGTCGTCGAGATCGTCGAGTCGGCGATTGAAGCCGCGGCTCGTCGCGTGTTCGGTCCGAACAAGGACCTCGAAGTGCAGTACGACGACGACGCCGGCGAAGTCGACATCTACGAATACCGCACTGTCGTCGAGACCATCGAGGACGAGGACTCCGAGATCCTCCTCGACGCCGCCCGCGAGCACGATCCTGAGGTCCTCATCGGGGACAGCTTGGGCTTCCGCCTCGACATCGAGGTCGGCGCGCTGGGCCGCATCGCCGCGCAGACCGCCAAGCAGGTGATCATCCAGAAGCTCCGTGACGCCGAGCGCGAGCTCACGTTCAACGAGTTCAAGGACCGCAAGGGCGAGCTCATCACGGGCATCGTTCGCCGCTTCGAGAAGGGCAACATCATCGTCGACCTGAACCGCGCCGAGGCCATCCTGCCCCGCCGCGAGCAGGTGATGACTGAGACCTACCGCCCCGGCGACCGCATCCAGGCCTACGTGCTCGACATCAACAAGGCGACGCGCACGCCTCAGGTCATCCTGTCGCGCACGCACCCCGGCCTGCTGATGAAGCTGTTCGAGATGGAGGTGCCCGAGATCTACGAAGGCATCGTGCACATCGAGGCCTGCGCTCGCGAGCCCGGCCACCGCGCCAAGATCGCCGTGTCTTCGGGTGATCCCGACGTCGATCCCGTGGGCGCCTGCGTCGGCCTCAAGGGCAGCCGCGTCCAGGCCGTCGTCAACGAGTGCCGCGGCGAAGCCGTTGACATCATCCCCTGGCACCCGGACCCCGCGCGCTTCGTGGTGCACGCCATCGCGCCGGCCAGCGTCGCCCGCGTCTACATCGACGAGCAGAACCACACGATGGAGCTCATCGTCCCCGACGACCAGCTGGCCAAGGCCATCGGCCGGCGCGGCCAGAACGTGCGCCTCGCGTCGCAGCTCGTCGGCTGGAAGATCGACATCACGTCTGAGCTCAAGCACCGCGCCCAGATGGACGATGCCCGCGGTGAGATCGGCCGCGTCACCGTGCTCGACAACGAGCAGGTCGACCGCCTGATCCGCCACGGCTTCTTGTCCGCCCAGGACCTCGCGGACGCCGAGCCGTCCGAGATCGCCGCGATCCTGTCGCGCGATGAGGCCTTCGGTGAGTCCGTCGTCGACGGCGCCGACGGCGTGGTCGAGCAGCTGATCATGGAAGAGGCGGAGCGCCGCAAGCACCCCGCGCCGTCTGACGACGACGTGCCGCCTGAGGTCTGAGGACCTTGGCTGAGGCGGAGCGCACCTGTGTGGTGAGCCGGACGACGCATCCTCGCGAGGAGCTCGTCCGACTCGTCGCCTCCCCGGACGACGAGGTCGTGGTGGACTACCACGCCAAGCTTCCGGGGCGTGGGGTGTGGATCCTGCCGGACGCGGACACGCTCAAGCAGCTGGGCCGCAAGAAGGGCTTGGTAGAGCACGAGCTCGGCGCCAAGATGGACGTCGACGCCGTGCTCGCGTCCGTCCGCGCCCACGTGCTGCAGGGCATCAAGGACGGCATGACCATGGCGCAGGCCGCGGGCGCGCTCGTCATCGGTCGGGAGCGCCTGACGGCCGCGATCCAGTCAGACTCAGTCGTGCTGGTTGGAATATCTTCTGACGCGGCTGAGCGGACCGTCGATGACGTGCGCGCGGCAGGGGAGGGCCTCACGATCGTGGCCCTGCCGTGGACGTCGGAGGAGCTCGGGGCGATTGTAGGTCGAAAGCCCATCGCCGCGTTCGGCGCGCCGTCGTCCAGACCGGGCGCTTGGCTCCGAAGGCAGTTGCGCCGCCTGTCTGCGCTGGGTTAACGGGCGACGCCCCGCACCGCGAAATCGGCGCAACGACGGCTCGCACTCCTGAACGCCCACCCCACACTGGGGATCGCCGTTCGGCAGTGGCTCCACCACGGCTCTCCGCGGGTGGGCGAGTCGCCCTCGAAGGAATGCATGAGCAAGAAGGACATCTTTGAGCGCATCTCCCAGCCCGGCGACGTCCGCAGGAAGCCGGACGCTGTGATGGGACGCGAGCGCGATGGCGCGGTCACCACCAAGGTGACCAAGGCCGTCGTCCGCCGCCGCCCGGGTGCCGAAGATGAGGTCGCCGCCGCACCCGTCGAGCCGACCCGCACCGTCGCCACGGTCGTGCGCCGTCGCGCCGCACCGGTCCCCGAGCCGGAGCCCGTGCCTGAGCCTGTGGTGCATGCGCCCGCGCCCGCGCCCGCCCCGGCCCCTGTCCGCAAGCCCGAGCCCGTCGTCGAGGCCGCGCCAGTCGTGGTCCCCGAGCCGGTGGTCGAGGCCCCCGCGCCTGCTCCCGCCCCCGCCCCTGTGGTGGTGGTGGAGCCCGAGCCCGTCGAGGCCCCCGTGGTCGTCGCCCCCGTCGAGGTCGAGGCCCCGGCACCGGTCAAGGCGGCCGTGGTCGTCCCCGAGCCCGTGGTTGAGGCCCCCGCGCCTGTGGCCGCCGCGCCCGCTCCGGCCGTGGCCGCTGCGCCCGTCCGCCCGGCCGCGGTCCGTAGCGAGCGCGTCGAGGTCACGGTCCCGCCCGGATCTGGCGAGCGTCCTCGCTTCCAGGGTCTCGGATCCGCCGTCGTGCGTCCGCCCCCTGGCTACGATCCGACGAACCCCGAGGCGTTCATGGCGCGTCAGCGCCGTGAAGCCGCCGCCGTCGCCGCCTCCAACGCCGACACCCGCACCCGCGGCCGCCCCACGCGCGGCGTGGTCGAGACCGCCGCCGCGCCTGCCGCGCCGGCCGGCAGCCCGATGGACCAGGCCCGCCGCGGTCGCCGCGAGCGCATGCAGGTTGAGGACGCGATGGCCATGGCCGCGCGTCGCCGTAAGCGCAAGCCCTCGGGCGGTATGAAGACCTCCTCGCCGCAGCCCAAGGCTCAGAAGCGCAAGATCCGCGTCGACGGCATGATCAGCGTCGGTCAACTGGCCCAGGAGCTGTCGCTCAAGGCGCCGGTCCTGATCAAGAAGTTGATGGAGCTCGGCCAGATGGTCACCGTCAACGAGATGCTCGACGTGGACACCGCGTCGATCATCGCCGGAGACTTCGACTACGAGATCGAGAACACCACCTTCGACGAGTCGGAGTACCTGGCCCACATCGGCCAGGAGGAAGAGGAAGTCGGCGGCGCCGAGCGTCCCCCGGTCGTCACGATCATGGGTCATGTCGACCACGGCAAGACCACGCTGCTCGACAGCATCCGCAAGGCGCGCGTCGCCGCGGGTGAGGCCGGTGGCATCACGCAGCACATCGGCGCCTACCAGGTCGACTGGAAGGGCCGTCCGGTCACCTTCCTCGACACCCCCGGTCACGCGGCCTTCTCGGCCATGCGCGCCCGCGGCGCCAGCGTCACCGACATCGTCGTCGTCGTGGTCGCTGCGGATGACGGAGTGCAGCCGCAGACCATCGAAGCGATCAACCACGCCAAGGCCGCCGGCGTCCCGATCATCGTCGCGGTCAACAAGTGCGACAAGGCGGGCGTCAACCCGGACTCCATCAAGCAGCGCATGGGTGAGTTCGCGCTCATCCCCGAAGAGTGGGGCGGTGACACGCAGTTCGTGCACACGTCGGCGCTCAAGGGCGAGGGCATCGACGCCCTGCTCGACGCGATCCTGATCCAGGCCGACGTGCTTGAGCTCAAGGCCAACCCCGAGCGCGCCGCCGAAGGCACCGTGATCGAGGCCAAGATCGAGCGCGGCCGCGGCCCGGTCGCCTCCGTGCTGATCCAGCAGGGCACCCTGCGCCAGGGTGACTACGTCGTCCTCGGCACCACCCATGGCCGCGTTCGCGCCATGGTCGACGACCGCCGCCGCAGCCTCAAGGAGGCCGGCCCCTCCACGCCGGTCGAGCTGTTCGGCCTGTCCGATCTGCCCCGCGTCGGTGACTCGCTCGCCGTCGTCGCCAACGAGAAGAACGCCCGCACCCTGGCCGAGCATCGCTCGGATCAGGAGAAGCAGGCGCTCATGGCGAAGAACCGCCGCCGCACCATCGACGATCTTCGTCGCATCGCCGGCGCGGAGTCGCTCAAGACCCTCCTCGTTGTCCTCAAGGCCGACGTGCAGGGCTCGCTCGAAGCGCTGCGCTACGCCATCGAGAACATCTCGGTCGGAGGCACGGACGTCCGCATCCTCCATGAGGGCGTCGGCAACATCACCGAGTCCGACGTGAACCTCGTCGCGGCCAACGGTGGCATGCTGATGGGCTTCAACGTCAAGGTTGACTCCCGCGCCCGCGAGGCCGCCGATCAGGTCGGCGTGAAGCCCGAGCTGTACGAGGTCATCTACGCGCTGCTCGACCGGATCGAGTCCAGCCTCAAGGGCCTCAAGGAGCCGGTGTACGAGGAGCAGCGTCAGGGCTCCGCCGAGATCCGCGCCGTCTTCAACATCTCGAAGGTCGGCACCATCGCCGGTTCCTACATCCTCGACGGTTCGATCGCGCGCAGCCACGGCGCCCGCGTCCTCCGCGACGGGAAGGAGATCTACAAGGGCAAGATCTCCACGCTCAAGCGCTTCAAGGACGACGTCCGCGAAGTCCAGAGCGGCTACGAGTGCGGTATCGGCCTGGCCGACTTCGCCGACCTCGCGGTGGGTGACATCGTCGAGACCTTCGCCAAGGTTGAGGTTGAGGCTCCGTAAGGCCCACGTACACGCATGAGCCTCCTCCGCGCGTACGTCGGTGTCTTGGTGCTGCAGCTGGCGATCCCTGGGGCGCGAAGCCTCAAGGATCGTCGGCAGGTGCTTGTGTCGCTCCGCGACCGGATCCGCGCTCGGTTCGACGTGGCCTGCCACGAGATCTCGCCCGACGATCTGTACGCCCGGGGCGCGCTGATCGTGACCTGCGGCGGAAACGATCCGCAGGTTCTCGCGCAGCTCGTGGACAGGATACGCTCGTTCGCGGACGCGAATGGCGGGTGCGTCATCACAGACGCACCGTCCGAAGTCCGGCCTTGGCCCGATGCCTTGGCGAACGACCGACAGGAGTGGGAACATGGGTGAGCTGCAACGCCTCCGCGACGCCCGGGAATTCCGCGTGTCCCGCAGCCACGTCCACGCGGCGCTGACGCTCTCGGTGCTCCTGTCCGTGGTCATGTTCGGCGTCGGCTTCGCGTTGGGCCGGGCCAAAGTCGCCGTCACGTCGGACGGCACGCCCGTCAGCATGGTCGACGGCGTCCCCGGCCAGGAGCTGGTCGAGCTGCTCGCCGAGGTTGAGCGCGGAAACGTGCTGCACGCCTCGCAGGCCATGACCTACCCGCAGTTCTTCGCGGGCGGCGGCACCGTCGAGGTGCCCACCGCCGCCCCCAAGCCCGCCGCGGTCGACGCCGCGGTGCCCGGCGCCCCCTCGGTGGCCGACGGCGCGACGGACCCGCTCCCCGAGGGCGAGTACACGATCCACGTCGGCGAGTTCTCCGACGAGAAGGACGCCACCGCCACCCGCGACGTGCTGGCGGCCGCGGGCTTCGCGGTCGGGCGCACCGTCCGTCTGGAGGACGGCAAGGCCGTGTGGATCCTGTTCAGTGGCAGCTACGGCAGCACGGATGAGGCCATGGACACGCGCGCCAAGGTGGACTCGGTGCTCACCACGGTGCCGGGCGTGCACGAGACCCCGTCGATCGTCGGCGTCAAGTCGCTGTAGTTCGCGGGTCGGCCCCTTCGGGGCGGAAATCCAGCGGCGCTGCTTCCGCAGGGATGTTTCGCGCGGCCTAGGTTGCCGCCCATGGAACACCTCACCTCATTCTGGGCCGGCGCCATGGATCATGGCGATGGGCTCGACCTCTCGGCGGTCGCGGACGCGGCCGGTGGCTGGAACCAGCTCGTAGCGGGCGGCGCCGACGCGCTGATCGCGGCGGGCGTACCCGTGGAGCGCGCCCGCTGGTGGGTCGCGACCCCACCACGGCAGACCTGCGGCAAGGTCGTGACGATGGCGGACCCGCGCTACCCTGCGCAGCTCCGCCTCATGCGTCAGCCGCCGCCCGTGCTCCTGGTCGACGGAGACCCGGACGTGCTGTCGATGCCCGCCGTCGCGGTCGTCGGCACCCGCGAAGCGACCGCCTACGGCCGCGCGATCGCCCGTCAGCTCGGCGCACGCCTGGCGGAGGCCGGCGTGCTGGTCGTGAGCGGCTTGGCGCGCGGTATCGACACCGAGGCGCACCGGGGCGCGGCCGAGGCGGGCAAGACGGTCGCGTTCCTGGGCCACGGCTTGGACTATACGGCGCCTTCGTCCAACCGCTGGCTGCGTCGGCACCTGATCGAGCGTGGTGGGGCCGTCGTCTCCACGTTCCCCGACGCGCTGCCCGCACGCCCGCACACCTTCCCGATCCGCAACCAGTGGATCGCCGGCCTGTCGCGCTGGTGCGTGGTGGTGGAGGCCGCCGACCGCAGCGGCGCCCTGATCACGGCCCGGCTGGCGCTGGGCGAGGGCAGGGAGGTCGCCGCGGTGCCAGGCCCGGTCGGCGCGCGCGCCAGCGTGGGCTGCCTTGGCCTGATCCGCGACGGCGCCCACGTGGTCGTGGACGTGCCCACCTTCGTCGCCCAGGTCAGCGGCGCCGCCGAGCGCCGGGCCGAAGATTGGCTGGAAGACGTGTACCGCGGCGAGCCGATCGACGAGGTCGCGCGCCGCCACGGGCGGTCCACGGTCGAGCTGATCCGCATGCTCGCGACACTTGAGGTCGAGGGCGTCGTGGTCCGCGGGTCCGGGCACGGATACGCTCCGTCGGGGAGGCCAGCTTGAGCGATGTGCCAGAGGTCCGGCTGACCGGGAAGGCCGCGCGGTTCATGCAGATCCTGCAGGACTTCGGCCACCTGGATGAGGAAGCCGCCATGCGGCTTCTCCTCGATATCGAGCCGTCCAGCGTGCTCGGCGAGGACATCGCCGACCTCGACGACGCTCGCCGCGCCGCCGCGATCGCCCTGTTCGAGCGCCTCGACGGCGAGATCGGCGGGATCCTCGGCGAAGACTGGCCGCTCCTCTTCTCGTGACCGACGCTGAGCTCGTCCAGACCTTCGCCCGCTGGCTCCGCGCCGAGCGCGGCGCGAGCCCCGCCACCGAGAAGGCCTACCTCCAGACCCTGGACCGCCTCGTCGCCCACCAGGCCACAAACGGCCGCACGCTGGAGACCGTGACGCGGCTGGATTTGCGCGGCTTCCTGTTCCTGGTCGGCCGCGGCCGCAAGGCCGTCACCGTCGCCCGCCACGCCAGCGCCGTCCGCGCCTTCTACCGCTGGATGCGCAAGACCGACCGCCTGCCCGTCGACCCCGCCGCCGACCTTGGCCGCCCCAAGGTGGGTCGCACCCTGCCGCGCACCGCCACCGTCGACGAGATGACCCACGTCCTCGACGCCGCCGAGGACGAGGCCCCCGCCCGCGACATGGCCCTGATCGAGCTCATGTACGGCGCCGGCCTCCGCGTCGGTGAGGCCGCCGCCTTGGCGATCGGCGACGTCGACCTCATCGACGGCGTCGTCCGCGTCCGGCGCGGCAAGGGCGGCAAGGAGCGCCGCGTCCCGATGGGCGGCGCCGCCGTGGCCGCCATCCGCGCCTGGATCGCCGAGCGCCCCATGGCCGACCACGACCGGCTCTTCACCAACCGCCGCGGCGGTCCGCTCACCGATCGGTCCATGCGCCGCATCGTGCAGGCCCGCGGCCGCGCCGGCGGCGTCTCGCGCCTGCACCCGCACGCGCTGCGGCACAGCTTCGCGACGCACCTGCTGGACGCGGGTGCTGACCTACGTGCGATCCAGGAGATGCTTGGCCACGCCAGCCTCTCCACGACCCAGCGCTACACGCACGTGAGCGTCGAGCGCCTGATGGACATGCACCGCCGCGCGCACCCGCACGGGAAGAAGTAGGCGAGGCCTGCGCGGTGCGGCCTTGCCGGACGTGGCGTCGTGTGGTTAGGAGGCGCCCGCCGGGGCCGCTAGCTCAGGTGGTAGAGCACCGGCCTTTTAAGCCGAGGGTCATGGGTTCGAGTCCCATGCGGCCCATGTTGAAAATTGATCCCATCGTCTAGTCAGGTCCAGGACACCGGATTTTCATTCCGGCGACACGGGTTCGAATCCCGTTGGGATCAC
>CANJMY010000006.1 GCA_947475315.1 Pseudomonadota bacterium
CGCGGACGGCGCGGACGGCGCGGACGGCGCGGACGGCGCGGACGGCGCGGACGGCACGGACTGGCCTGGCCCCGTTCCGGCCGCCTACGACGCGGCGGACGGCATCGCTGGCGGCGCAGCCTACTCGCAATGGTAAGCCACCGGCGGCGGCGGCACGGGCGCCCTGGCGGACTACGGCGTGACCGCCCCCGCGGACTTCGCGCGCTGCAAGGCGTGCCACGGCTGGGACGGCCTGGGCAGCATGGGCTCGTACGCCAATCGCACGGGCGTCAGCAGCGGCGCGGCGTCGCGTCCCGACGTGGACAGCACCAACGTGCGGACCGCCGCGTTGTCCCTCACACACCAGCAGCTGTTCGACCTCATCGCGCGCCCCGATGGTCGTCCGATGAATTCCTCGGACAGCCGCCATCCGGAGTACGCGTCCTTCCTCACGGAAGGTCAGGTCTGGAACCTCGTGAAGTTCATCCGGGAGGAGTGGATCAACCCCAACGACCTCTACGACCTCAGCGTGACCGGCGCGGCCATGCACTACGAGTACAGCGTCGCCAACGGTTGGGCGCTCGTGTCGCCGACCATGACCTACACCAACATCGGCGCGAACGGCGACAAGGTCAACGGCCAGGCCGTGTATGACGCGGCGTGCGCGGTCTGCCACGGCGCCGACGGCAAGACGTCCCCCCCGGGCGGCACCCAGAGCATCGGCCAGTTCACGCGCGCCAAGCCCTACGAGGCGTGGTTCAAGATCAAGTTCGGCGAGCCGGGCAAGATGAACCCTGGCCTGGTCACCGACACCACGGACATGATCGACCTGTACGCGGCGCTCGCGGACGCGACGCTGTTCCCGAACCTCTAGGGTGGTGCGTGTCCGGCCCTCCGACCGACATGAGTCGGGGGGCCTGACGCGACCGCCACGTCGGGCGCCTGCGGATTCCCCGCGGGCGTGTCGACGCGACCAACCCGCCCCGGGACGGTCGCCCTACCGGCCCCGCTGCCGCGTCGGCGCCGGCGTCGGCGCGACCGGAGCCGGCGCAGGCGAAGCCGCCGGGATCGCCTTCCGGTCCAAGCACGCCTGCAGCGACTCGGCCGACATCCACACGCGGTTCCGCCCGCGGTACTTCACCGTGCCGCCCGCGTCCTCGTGGTCCTGGCAGGCGAACGCGTCGACGGTCGCGTAGACGCGATCGCCGAACTCGATCTTGGCGGAGTCGAAGTTCCCCTGCGCGTCCGTCCCGCAGTACGACGCGACCTGCTTGATCACGTCCTCGCGGGCCTTGTTCCGGGCCATCGACTCTGAGTCGAAGAAGTCGGACACACCGACGAACAGCGTGAAGCCCTCGCGCTCGGGCGCGTCGGCCATGTACTGCTGGCAGGTGGGCACCTGGAGGGTCTGGGTGCGGTACGCGAAGAACTCGCTGCACTCCTGCCAGCCGGCCGCCGGGAACGCCGCGCAGCCGCTGCCCTCGCCCGGCCACTTCATCGACACGCCCCAGCCGCGGCTCCAGTCGACGTTGGCCTGGGGGGAGTACTTCAGGTTCTTGATGCCGATCTTGGCCTCGGCCGAGGAGTTGGCGAGCGTGTAGTAGGCGCCCTGCCCCTTCCACCACTCGCTGATCACCTGGTCCTGGCACTGGTCAGGCTGCAGCACGCAGCACTTGCGGTACTCGTCGACCGACTCGGGATCGACGATGCGCTTGGCCGACAGGTGGTAGTCCAGGCCGCCGAGCTGGGTGTTCGAGTAGCCGCCGGTGATGTCGGCCACGTCGAAGGACACACCCGCGCCCACCTTGAGCGAGGACTGCACCACCTTGGAGAAGTCACCGCTGGCGGCGACGTCCTTGTACTTGAGCTGCTGCGTACAGGACGACAGCACGACCTCGTACTCCTTGAGCCCCTTCTCATCGACCTTCTCGCGCACGGCGGAGCCCCACGACGGCGTGGGCTCGCTGGCCGGGGACTGGAGCACGGCGTCGAACTGCACGGCGGTCTTGGCCAGGTCGCGCAGCATCTTCGCGCGCCAGTTGGACGCCTCGGCGGCGGTCGCTCCAACCACGGCCAGCACACACAAAGCGATCAGGGGGCGACGGTTCATCAGAGTCCTCCGCGGCGGATGATACACGATCTCGTCCGTGGCCACGAACAACGCTGTGTACTCCCCGCGGAGCTTGCTGACAGCCTCACTCGCGCAGCAGCACGTCCGTGTAGAAGCGAACCTTCTGGAGCGCACGACCCAGCGCGTTGCGGTGGATGTCCTTGCGCAGCCACACCAGCGCGCGGCGCTCCACGGCGTAGCGGTCCCACTGCTTGGCCTTGGTCTGCGCGGCCTTGGCCTTGTCCGGGTCCACGCCTTCGAGCGGGGCCCAGAGCGAGACGCGGTCGTAGCCGAACACCGCCAAGTCCTCGTCCGTGAGCGAGGCGACCATGGTGCGGAGCATGTCCAGGCGCTTCTCATTGCCCGCCACCTGCACCGCCCACTTGTGGAGCGACTTGGTGTTGGGCTTGGTGTCCTTCTTCACGCCGATCGGGTCACCCAGGCCCTTGCTGTCGACGTCCTTCTTGCCGTACTCGATCATGTCGGCCGTGTAGTCCATACCGGCCACCCCGCAGATGGCGCGCAGCTCCTTCTCCGGGTCCTGGACCAGGTCCTCGTAGCGGACGTGGTGGAAGCGCTGGGCCGTGTGGTTGCGCACGAAGCTGGCCAGCGCGGGCACGTAGCGCTCGACGATCTTGTTGTGGTTCCAGGCCGCGTCCCAGTCGTCGTCGAAGAAGCTCTCGGCGAAGCTGGAGAAGATGGCGAACGGATGCCGCGTGAGCAGCACGTACGACGCGTCCGGGTACACCGTCTCGATGAACGGCAGGATCAGGCTGTACGCGGGCGTCTTGTCCAAGAAGAAGCGCTTGCCCGTAGGCTCGAGCATCGCGCCGAACAGCGTGTCCGTGTAGGCGCGCAGGGCCTGGATGTAGGTGGCCTCACCGCCAGGCAGGTCGTCCACGAACTGCTTCACCGACTCAGCCGCCTGGAACGGATCGTAGGGGGCCTTGTCCACGTAGGCGTAGTACCCAAGGTGGGCGAGCGGCGTGAGCAGGTGCGGCTCGGGGCGGGTGTAGATGTCCGGATGCACGTTGAGCATGCGCATCAGGAGCGTGGTGCCGGAGCGCGGAGCCCCGACCACAAAGAACATGCGACCGTTCATCTCCACCGACATGACCGCTCCTCACGACGTCCCCCAGGCTAACCTGAGGCCCATCGCATCGCTGCCTCGGGGTGACGCGTGACGGACCGATACGCCGACGGGCGACACCTCGCGGAAAACCCGCGCTGGCACTCGGAGGACGCGCCGCTCAAAGCCGACGCCGTGATGCGCCTGCTGCGCTCGGTGGGCTGGACGCCCGCCAAGGTCGTCGACGTCGGCTGCGGCAGCGGCGACGTGCTGCGGGCCCTGCGCGCGCGCCTGGACGCAGGCTGGGGCCACGACACCCAGCTGGTCGGCTGGGAGTCGAGCGCCGACGCCGCGTCGCTGTGGACGCCCACCCCGGGCGTCACGCTGCGCCGCGGCGACCCGATCGCGGGCGGCGAGCGCGGTGATCTGGTCCTGGCGCTCGACGTGTCCGAGCACGTGGTCGACGACGTCGGGTTCTTGCGCGACCTCGGCCGCCTCGCGCCCCGCGTGCTCCTGCGGATGCCGCTCGACGACTCCTGGCTGGACCAGGTCCGCCCCGCGCGGAAGCGGGCCGCGCGCGAGCGCTACGGCCACCTGCACGCCTACACCCGCTCGGTGGCGCTGGATCGCGTGGAGCGGGCGGGTTGGACCGTCGTCGCCACCGACTACGATCGCGCCCGCCCTGTCCTGGACAGCGTCCGTCGACGCTGGATGGATCGTGTCCGACGCGTCGGTCTGCGGGTCGCCCCAGACCTCACGGTGGACGCGCTCGGCGGCTGGAGCCTGATGGTCGCGGCGCGCAAGGCGGACGGGTCATAACCCGCGGCTCACTCGGTCTTGAGGTCCACGGTCTCCACGGCGTGCGCCGCGACGTCCGCCTCCTTGAACCACACGTCGCGCAGCGAGCCCTGGGCGTAGGCCTCGGTCTGGTCGTGCAGGTGCTCGGACGACGGCACGTCGGACTGCCCGTAGACCATGGTCGCGCGGGCCGTCGGTCCGTCTTCGCCAAAGCCGACGGCCAGGATGAAGCTGTTGCCGTCGCTCACCCACCAGCCGTCCGACGTCATGCCGCTGATCTCCTCGATCGCCTCGGGCGCGACCGCGTGCGGGAGCAGCGTCGTCGAGCCGTCCGGCCACCACTCGGACACGCCGATGGTGCCCTCCCAGTACTGTCCGCCCGGCACGCCCACCTGCACGCCGTCCTCGAACGGCATCTTCTGGGCCTCGCCAAAGGTGGGCAGGGTCTCACCCAGCGCGGCGAGGCGCTGCACGCCTAGCGCCAGCGCGCGCAGCACGAGGTCCGGGTCACGCGCGGCGCCAGGGTCGGGCGTCGGCGCAGGCACCACGTCGCGGGGCGTGCCGAGCGGGTCCGCCGCCTCGAACGGCGTCTCGAACAGGCCGCCGCCGCCCGCGTTCAGGTCCCCGACCGAGAACTGGCCGCTCGCAAGCATCGCGCGCCACACCACCGGCCCCGCGGTATCGACGGTGTAGCGGCCATCCCACGACGCGAGCGCCGCGCAGGCCGCGCTGACGTCCACGCTCACGCCGCCGCCGATCGCCACGGTCGTGCGACCATTGCAGCGCTCCACCACCGCCGGGAGCGCGATCTCGGTGATCGACGAGCGCATCGACAGCGCCGCCGTCTCCACCTCGGCGAGCGAGAACTTGCCGTCCGCGCCGCTCGCCGTGCCCTCGCCCGTCTCAGACAGGAAGCGCGCGTTCATGCGCGTGCGCGCGCTGCGGGCCGTGCGCTCGGGGCCGTAGAGCGCCTGGTTGTAGCCCTCGAGCGGCGTCTCCACGTTGGTCAGCCAGTGGCTGTCGTTCGCGTTGAACGCGTAGGCGCGCGTCAGAAGCTGCGGCGCGTCCTCTAGCGGCACCAGGCCGGCCTTGGCGGCGCGCGGGTCGGTGCCCCACTCGTTGCCCTCGTCGCTGCCATCGACCAGGATGGCGCCGTAGGTGGCGAACTGCCCGGCGAGCAGGCCCACCGGCGTGAAGCCCGTCTGCAGCTCGCGCCACTTGGCGATCGCCGCGTCGGACAGGTCCGGCACGCGCGACGTGTCGGCGAACCAGGACTGGCCCTGGTCGTCGGTGGCCAGCGTGTAGACCCACGGAATGCCCTGCACGTCGTGCGCGGCGCGCAGCTCGTCGAGCGTGGTGGCGTCGTCCATGTGCTGCCACACGTCGAACATCGCGGTGTTGTTCTCGTTCACGTCACGGAAGCTGATCGCCAGGCTGCTCGACCACCCGACGACCGGCGCGTCGATCACGGGCCCGTAGTGCGAGGCCCAGGTGGTGCGCGTCACGGGACGGACCACGCCATCATCGCCCAGCACGTCGATCACGTGCTTGGTGGACGTCATCTGCCGCCAAGTGTCGCCGACCTTGTACCGGGTGGGGTCGGCCGGATCGAGCGTCAGGGCGTAGCCCACGAAGCGCGGCGCGTACGACACCGTGTGCGTCCACGCGACGTGCTCGTTGAAGCCGACGTTGACGATCGGGACACCCATCAGCGAGGCGCCGTAGACGTTCAGCTCGCCCGGGATGGTGAGCTGGACCTCAAACCACTGCTTCTCGCCCACGCTCGGGAAGTGCGTATTGGACAGCAGCAGGCCCTTGCCGTTCTCGGTGCGGTCGCCGCCGATCGTCCAGCCGTTGCTGCCCAGCCGCGGGCTGTGGATCGCCTCGCCGATCTCCTGGAGGCGCTCGATGCCACGCGGCGCGGGCGGCGGGGACGCGGCGCCGGGGGGCGTGGCGCGGCCGACGTCCTTCACGAACACGGCGCCGCTGCCGTCCAGGCCTAGCGCCAGCGCGTAGGCGAGGATGTCCTGCCCGTCCAGCGCGCGCACCCAGCCGGCGTCCTTGCAGGGCTCAGGGGCGGCGTTCTCGTCCATCCAGCGGTCCAGGCCTGCGGCGTAGCCGACCAGCACGTCCTTCTGGGTCTGGGGCAGGTCGGTCCAGGCGGCCTTGGCCTTGGCGACGACGTCGTAGGCCCGCCAGCCCGCGTCCTCGTCGAGGATCTCGCCCGTGGCGCCCGCGCCAAACCAGCGGGCGCGCTCGCCACGCACCTTGAGGATCTGCTCCTGGAGGATGCACAGGTGGTCGCGGGCGAACGCGTAGCCGTACCCGTAGGCGACGCTGCCGTAGTCGTCGCCGGTGATGTGCGGCACGCCGAACTCGGTCCAGCGGACGGTGGCGTTGTACGACGGCGGCACGCTCTCCGCTGGATCGTCGGTCTTGCAGGACATCAAGGACAGGAGGGCGACCCACGGGAGCAGACGCAACGGACACCTCGCGGGGTGCTTCATCGCACGGTCGTGGGCGGCCCCGCCACCCTGGCGCGACCACATGCCACATGGCGGGGCGGTGGGGTCTGTATACGTGCGCCAGCCGAACATGACCCTCCGCCACTTGCCCCTGCTGCTGCTGTCCCTGACGACCTCGTCGTCGGCGTGGGCCTGCGCGACCTGCGGGGCCGGGGATCCGTCGATCTCCGTGGTGGGCAGCGAGAAGCCCACCGCGGGCACCGTGCGCTTCACGGTCGAGGCAAGCTACCGCTACGCCGCGTCCGCCGCAGCGCAGGGCGGCGTGTGGCTGAGCGACCGGCTCGCCCTCACCCCCGGCGTGGCCTGGACCGCCGATCGCCGCGTGGTGCTGACCGCGACGATCCCGCTGGTGATGGCGTCGCAGCGCACCCCCAACCTGGCCTGGGGGCGCGGTTACGGGCTCGGCGACAGCACGCTCGGCGCCCGCGTGGTCGCGCTGCGCAAGGACGGCGCGTTCGACCACCTGGGCGGCGTGTCCGTCGGGCTTGAGCTGCCCACCGGCGTCCGGGTCAAGCAGGACGGCCTGCCCACGGGCGAGCACACGCAGCCGGGGACGGGCGCCTGGTCGCCCTCGGTGGGCCTGTGGTACGGCGGCTACAGCAGCTTCGCCTCCGTCTTTGCGAGCGTGACCGGGCGCTACACGTCCCCCGGCTGGGACGCACGACGTCCCGGCTCCGGCGTGCTCGCCACCGTCTCCACCCAGATCCAGCCGATCCCCGAGGTGGCGCCCCGCGTCAGCGTCGACGGGCGCTGGCTGGACGCCGATCGGATGGACGGCATGCCGATGCCGGGCACCGCGGGCTGGCTGCTGCAGCTCACGCCAGGCGTTGCGTTCTCGCCCGGCCGCGGCGTGGTGCTCACCCTGGCGGTGGGCATCCCCGTCCTTCAGGTTGGTTACGAGGACCGAGAGGGCCTGAGCCCGCGCCTGGGGGTCAGCGTTGAGCTGTGAGCGTGCCCGGTTCGCCGCCCTCGTCGGTCTGGCCGGCTGCTACACGCAGGTCGCCGGGCTCGGCGTGGACGTGCTCGTCTCCCCGTCCGACGTCGACGTGACCTTTGTGCAGGACCAGCGCTCGGTCACCAACGACCTGGGCTTTGCGATACGGATCCGCCACGGGTGGATCGCCGTCACCCACGTCGAGCTGGACCGGTGCCCGTCTGTATCGCAGGCGCGGTCCTGGCTGCCGTCGCTGGAGGTGTCCGCCGACACGAGCGAGGGCCTGGCCGACGACATGGACGCGGGCGTGGTGCCGCTGGGTGTCCGCGGTGGCGAACCCATGACGCTCGGCGTGCTGCGCCCCTCTCCGGGGTCGTTCTGCGCCGTGACGGTGCAGTACGGTCCAGTGGGATCACTCGACGACACCGGCGTCCCCGACGGGACGTGGACGCTGGACCTCGATCTGGGTGACGATGCCTCGCGCCCGCTCCACGACGCGTCGCGTCACCTGGCGACCGCCGCGCTGGAGCCGCCGCTTGAATTGGACGCGCGCCACCGCGACGCCACGCTGGCGATCTCCCTGCCCGTCGCTCGATGGTTCGACGGCGTGCGCCCCACCGACAGCGACGACGACATGCTGGCCACCATCAACCGCCACCTGACCTCGCCCCCGCTCGTGGAGCTCCGATGACCCAGACTCCAGCCCACGCGCTCGGACTCGGCGGGCTGCTGCGCCTGCGGTTGCTCGCGGTCGTCGGCATCCTCGCGTTGGTGCTGCTCGCCCGGTATGGGCTGGGCCTGGCGCTTCCGCTCACCGAGCTGCTCAGCGTGCTCGCGAGCTGGGTGGCGGTGACCTTCGCCACCGGCATGTGGCTCGCGCGGCAGGGCGAGGACGTCGGCCCGCTCCCGCTGACGGCCGCCATGGCGCTCGACGCGGTGCTGCTCACCGTCGTGTTCGCGCTGACGGGCGGCCCGTCGAACCCGTTCAACTTCCTGTATCTGGTGTACATCGCGCTGGCGTCGGTGGTGCTCCCGCCGCGGCACGCGTGGGCGCTCGCCGCGCTGGCCACCGGCCTGTTCGCGCTGCTCTTCGTGTGGAACGTGCCGCTGGGCGGCATGAGCGGCATGGGGCATGAAGGGCACGACATGTCCCTGCACCTTCGGGGAATGTGGGTGGCGTTCGCGCTGGCAGCGGCGCTGATCCTGGGCGTGGTGAGCCACGTGGCGACTGCCCTGTCCGACCGGGAGCGGGAGCTGGTCGTGGCCCGCGCGCAAGCGGCCCGCAGCGCCCGCCTGGCGTCGCTCGCCACCCTGGCCGCGGGCGCCGCACACGAGCTGGCGACACCCCTGGGCACCATCAGCATGGTGGCGAAGGAGCTGGAGCGCGACCTGGGCGACAGCGCGACGAACGCCGATGCCGTCGCCGACGTGAAGCTCATCCACGAACAGGTGGCCCGCTGCCGCGCGATCTTGGAGGCGCTGCGCGCGGACGCGGGCGATCCTGCGGGCGAGGCGCGCGAGGCCGTCACCCCCGCGGCGCTGGTCGCGCGCGCGATCGATGGCCTGGACCGAGAAGCCTGCGTGCGCGTGCAGGGCGACGCCTCGTCCGCGCTGGTGCGCACCTTCCCGCGCTCCGTCGCGCTCGCGCTCCGCAACCTCACCAAGAACGCGATCGAGGCGACGCCCGCCGACGGCGTGGTCACCATCACCTGCACCGTCCGCGATCGCGTCCTCACGCTTGCGGTGCGCGACGACGGCGCGGGCATCCCCGCCCACGTGCTCGAGCGTGTCGGCGAGCCGTTCTACACCACCCGCCCTACGGGCCGAGGCATGGGTCTGGGCGTGTTCCTGGCCCGCACCGTGGCCGAGCGCCTGGGCGGCACGCTTCTGCTAGACTCCACCACGCGGGGCACCACCGCCTCGCTCACCGTCCCCGCCGAGTGACCCGATGACCCCTGCGACCGACCTGCCGTCCATGCTCTTGGTCGACGACGACGACACGTTCCGCGAGCGCCTCGCCCGAGCCCTGCGCAAGCGCGGCTACGATGTGCGCACCGCGCCCGGGATGCTGGACGCCATCGCGCTCGCCCGCAACGAGTCGCCCGAGTACGCGGTCGTCGATCTGCGCGTGCCGGACGGAAGCGGCCTGGAGATCCTGCGCGAGCTCAAGGCGATCGACGCGACCACGCGCGTCGTGATGCTGACCGGCTACGGCAGCATCTCCACGGCGATCGACGCCATGCGCCTGGGCGCCGACAACTACGTCGCCAAGCCCGCCGACGTGGACGACATCCTGGCCGCCTTCGAGCGCGCCGAGGCGCCGCCGCTTCAGCCGAGCGCCGACTACAAGGCGCCGTCGCTCGCCCGCGCCGAGTGGGAGCACATCAACCGCGTGCTCAGCGACTGCGGCGGCAACATCTCCGAGGCCGCGCGCCGCCTGGACGTCCACCGTCGCTCGCTCCAGCGCAAGCTTCAGAAGTACCCGCCGAGGGAGTAGCAACTACGACGCGCACCTCAGCCGGGGATCCTTCGAGATCTCGGCCATGCTCTCGAACGTCTTCAAGATGGTCTTGGTGGCGAACCAGCTCATCACGGACGGCGAGAGGTTCCCGCCCGGGTCCACCCAGGTGTAGTACTCGACCAGCGTCTGGTGATCGTTCACTGCCAGCAGGAACCAGCTGCCGCGCGTGAAGCCGAGCATCACGCCCTTCGCCATGTAGGCCTTGCCGGCGGCGCTGGTCACCTCGGAGCCGTCGGGCGCGTTCTCCCAGGTCAGCTCGCGCGCCTTGCCGCCGCTCGCCATGGCGAGGTTGGGGCTGAGCGTGCGGATGGTCACCCACCACCGGTCGTCGATCATCGGCACGCCGGACGGCAGGTACTGGAACACATGCCGACCGCTGGTGCAGGGCGCGCCCGACACCAGCTCCGCGTAGTCCAGGCTGGTGTACTGGGCGTGCAGCGCCTCGTCGTTGATCGCGCCCCACAGGCGGTCGATCGAGACGTCGACGACGGCGACGCCGTAGGACTTCTTGGCCGCCACGCCGTCGACCGAGCGCAGGCCGGTGACCACCTCACCCTTGGCGACGCGCGCGTACTCGTCGGCCGAGATCGTGGGCGCGCCTTGCACCAACCGAAGCGGTCGCCACGCGGTCGCCTGCTGAAGCGCCGCCGGAAGCGTCGGGGCCGGGCCGGCCACCGCGATCGTCCACCACACCATCCACGTCCACATGTTCGCTCCACCCACGTCGCGAGTCTAGCACCACACACACGCCAGACCGCGCCGATCAGTCCTGCCGATTGCCCGCAGGCAGGCCGGCCGGGCAGCGGGAGAGCAGGAAGTGCTCGTCGCGGATGGCCTCGACGCAGCCGTGCGCGGTGTCGGGCGGCACCCGGTCGAAGCGCCGATCCCACAGGTGCCAGGCCTCACCGGGGATGGGCTGGGAGCTCCACACGAAGGGCACGCCCTTCACCACCGAGCAGCGGTCGGACGCGCAGCCGCCGCAGGTCTTGACCGGCTCGGTGAGCAGCCCGTCCACGTCGTAGCGGATCAGGTCCGCGATCATCATGTCCTCGGTGTAGACGCACTCGGTCCCCACCTTGGCGACGATCTCGTCCAACCGCGCGACCATGGCCTTGGGCGCGTTCAGGTCCCGGGCAGTGCCGAGCCAGATCCCGCCCTCGGCGACCATCTCCCAGTGCTGCCATGGCGGGAGCCAGAGCACCCACAGCGCCACCGCGCGGAACAGCCACGCGAACCAGCGGCCCGGCGCGACCGACGCCATGGCCGGCGCCCACAGGCTCAGCACGACGCAGATGATCGGCGAGCGCACCAACATGAACGTGGACATGCCCACGAGCATCAGCCACGCGAGCGAGGCCGCCACGAGCCACACGCGCGTCACCGGCTCCCGCCGCCACGACACCCCCAGCGCGGCGATCGTTGACAGCACGATCACCGCGATCGGGACGATGGCCTCCTGGTTGGTCGCCATGTCGAGCGAGGCCAGCCGGGTGGTGCCGGTCATGCCCTCCACCGCCGGGCGGCTGGTGCTCCACAGGTAGAACCAGCGGAAGAAGGGCGCCCAGGTGAGCAAGGTCACGCCAAACGCCGCGGCGATCGCCGCCGACCGGTGACGCCACAGCACCAGCAGGAAGGCGAGCAGCACGAACGGCGCCGTCAGGTAGTGGATCCACGAGCACAGGCCGCCGAGCACCGCGATCGCCAGGACCTGCCGCGAGGTCGGGCGCTCGTCGCGGGTCAGCACCGCCGCCGTCACGTCGGCCAGCCACGGCACCAGCAGGGCGAGCCAGGCGTAGGCGCGGAACATGGTGGTGTCGGTCAGGTGCGGGATGGCGAGCGCGAGCCCTCCCGCGGTGACCGCGGCCGCCCACGGCCCGCCGCGACGCCACGCCATCCACGCCGAGTAGGCAATTCCCAGGCTGCCCATCGCCGCCGACGCCACGCGTCCGGCGGGCAGCACCCACTCGTTCGGGAAGGCGGCGAACAGGATCTGGAGCAGCGGCGGGTTGGACGCCAGCTCCGTCGAGAACAGGATCGACGGCACGCCGGCCGGGTCGAACATCCCGATCTCGTCGTTGTGGTAGCCGCGCCGCGCCAGCCAGAAGCGCAGGCCCGCGCCGCCTACCAGGAACGCCAGCATCACGACCGCCGCGAGGAAGTCGAGCGCGGAGCGGCGTGGCGGAGGCACCGGAACGTCGGTCATGGGTCCGTGGGGAGTCGCGGCTAACCTACGGCGCGCGGACGTTCGTCGCAACGCCGTCGCAGACGGAGTCCTGACGAGGTAGAGCCGAACCCGGAGAGACGCAAGATGTGCAGGATCTTCGGGTTCCGCAGCGTGCTGGACAGCCACGTGCACCGCTCGCTGCTCGACGCGGACAACGCGCTGGCCGTCCAGAGCGAGCGCCACCCGGACGGCTGGGGCGTCGCGTACTACGTGGCCGGGTCGCCGCATCTGGTGCGCGCCGCCGGCACGGCCATGTCCGACCAGCTCTTCCGCCGGGTCAGCGGCGTCGTCACCTCACAGACCGTCCTGGCGCACATCCGCAAGGCGACCCAGGGCGACCTGCACGCGCTGAACTGCCACCCCTTCCAGTACGGACGCTGGGTGATGGCCCACAACGGCGACGTGCCGGGGTTCAATGACATCCGGGACGAGCTGCTGTCGCACGTGGGCAGCCGCTACCGGCCATTCCTGCTGGGCGAGACCGACAGTGAGGTCATCTTCCTGCTGTTCATGACCCACTTGGCCAAGCTGGTGGACCCGACGCGCCGTGGCACGCCGGTCGAGTCGGTGGTCGAGGCGCTCCGGAGCACGGTCGCCACGGTGCGGCAGGTGGCCGACGGCCGCCCCGGGTTCACGCCCGCGCTGCTGTCGCTGGTGGTGACGGACGGCGAGCTGATGGTCGCGCATCAGGGCGGCCGGTCGCTGCACTGGACGTCGTACAAGGTCGGCTGCTCAGAGCGCGACGCCTGCGCGTTCTTCTCGCCGGAGTGCGAGGCGCCCACGCGCACCGGCTACGTGAACCACCTGATCGTGTCGAGCGAGCCGCTCCAGGGCGAGAACGTCTGGGTCGAGCTGAACCCCGGCGACGTGGTAGCGGTGGACACCTTCATGCGGCTCCACCACTTCCCGAGCCCCGATCAAGCGAGCTCGCCCACCGTGCCCTGCGCCGCGTCGGCCTGCTGATCGGCCTTGGCGGCCAGGCGCGCCTGCCTTCGGGCCCGGTCGGTCCTCTCCTTCTCAGTGCCGAAGTAGACCTCGCGCGTGCCCAGGACGTAGTCCCAAAGCGGCACCGTCACGCCCCAGTTCGCGTCCTGGTTGAGCGCCATGTGGTGGTCATAGTGCCAGGGCACCCACTTGCGGGCCCACTCGGCGTCCAGGTGCGCGCGCTTGTGGACCGCGTAGTAGAGCACGCCCCACGCCAGCATCGTCGCATAGATCACAGGTGAAAACAGGGCGATCGGGCTCAACACCAGGCCGCCTCCGGCCAGCGCCAGCACCTCCTTGAACTGGGAGTGCCACCCGAACAGCGACCGCTGGTAATGCGGGTCCACGTGGTCATGCTGGCGGCACTCCTTGTGGTGCTCGTGCCAGTGGAAGGCCCAGAACGAGGACTTCGTCCGTCCGAGCCCGTGAAGCACGTACTTGTGCACGATCCACTCGACACCGTTCGCTGCCGCCATACCCAACAGCACCTGCGCCACCACCCACATGCGCGCCTCCGGAAACACGGTACCACTCGGTCATCATTTTTGAAAGGACGATCCGGATGAGCATCGAAGATTCCCTGGAACAGGACTTTCATCCATCCAAGGTCCCCGACGAACGCCCCGGCCCCGAGGGCGGTCGGCGCCACACCAACCGGCTGGCCCGCACCCGGACGCTGGTGGAGGCCGCGCTGCGCTGCTTCCTGACGCTGGGGCTCGACGCGGTGACGATCGACGACGTCACCAAGGAGGCCGGCGTCGCCAAGGGCAGCTTCTACCGATACTTTGACAACAAGGAAGACCTGATCGCCACCCTGTTCCGGCCTACGGCCGAGGCGGTGGAGGCGGCGATGACCCGCGCCTCGGAGTCACTGGAGTCCGCCGCGGACGAGCCCGCGCTGGAGGCCGCCTACGCCCTGCTCGCCACCGACCTGGCGCTGGTGCTGTTCTCCAACGAGGACGCCGTCCGCCTGTTCCTCCAAGAGCGGCACGGGCCGGCCACCGTGGGCCGCGCGCCGATCCGCGCCCTCGACGAGCGAGTCCTCGCCCTGGCGCTCCGCATCACCCAAGCCGGGCGCCGCAGCGGCCTCCTCCGACCGGTCGACCCGGAGGTCAGCGCATCGGCGGTGGTCGGCGCGGTCATGCAGCTGCTGTGGATCCAGCTGGTCCAGGCGCCGCCCTCCGACCCCATCTCGCGCGCCCGCGAGCTGATCGACATCGTGCTGCACGGCGTACGGGCCTGATCCTCCCCGACTCTCACGCGCCGAGTCGGGTGCGCGGGGCGTGTCGGAGCGTGGTAGACGTGCGCCCGGAGGCGTGTATGGCGTTCTTGCTTCTCCTGACGCTCGTGGGTTGCTGGTCCCCCAAGAAGTGGGAGACCGGTCCGACCAACATGGTGGGCCACCTGGTGGACGCGGACGGTCAGCCGCTCGGCGGCGTGGAGATCGAGACGGTCGAGTCCCGCTGGAAGACCGAGCCCGACGGCGCGTTCGCGGTGAACTACAAGGAGCCGGCCCAGATGTTGGCGTTCACGCGCAACAACATCCAGTACACCCGCCACTACCAGCCCGCCGACGACAAGAAGGACGTGCTGATCAAGGTGCCGATGGCGGTGGAGCGCATCGTGCGCTGCGAGATGGCGGCGCCCTGCGACGCGCAGCTCGACTGGGACCTCGGTGACGCGTTGACCGCGAGCACCACCTTCAAGTGCGACCGCGACAACCCCATCCGCCTGGACACCGCGCCCCTACCCTTCCCCAGCTCGGCGGCCTGCCGGGTGGACGGCAAGGACCAGCCGATGAAGCTCAACGAGGTCGACGGCTCACTGGTGATCACGCCGCCGCCGGTCCCGGTCTCGGTGCGCCTGTCGGTGCCCGGCTCTGAGGCCGAGCACACCTGCTCCGTCCGCGTCAGCGGCCAGCCCGCCACCCGCAACGCCGACGGCCTGTGGGTCGGCGAAGGCTTCGGCATGGTCCAGCTCGACGCGATCTGCGACGGCGTCCCCGCCGTCCCCGCGCGCTGGTACGTCGCCACCGCCGCCGAGCTGCCGCTGATCTGGCGCCCGTCGGACGTGACGCTGGACGTCCACGACGTCCTCCCCTGGGCCACCACGCTGCTCGTGTTCGCGCAGGGCGAGAACGGCGGCTGGACGCTCGACCTCACGCCCGGCGAGGACCACCTCTACCACCTGCCCGCGCTCGCACCCGGCAACTATGTGTTCGGGGCGGGCATTCGCGCCGACCGGCTCGTGGGCACCAAGGCGGACGACGCGGGGATCGCCCCGGACGTGGTCCACCTGCGCGACTTGCCCCGCGAGGGCCGAATCACCGACGCACCCGAAGCGATCGGCATGCTGATTCGGAGCCCCCAGCCCGCGCCTGGCGCCCTCACGGTCAAGTTCTACGCGGCGGACAAGTGAGCCCTCAAGCCGACCGCGACATGTCCTGGTACCGGCTGCTCCTCGGCTGGTTGGAGGTCGGCCTGCGCCGCACCACCGCCGACCGCCTCGGGCTGCGCTCGACGCCGCTCAAGATGGTCCGCTTCCACGACAGCCCGACCGCAGACCACACCACCTGGACCACCTACGAGTTCAGCGACCGTCGGTGGCGCGGCCCCAACGTGGAGGTCGGCTACGAGCTGGCGATCTCGCTCAAGGGTCCAGTCGACGGCATCACGGCCCTCCGCCGCGCCACGGAGGTCCTGGACGGGCTCGCCCGGCCGCCGCAGGTCGGCACCGTGCTGGTCGACCTGTTCCAGGGCGTCGAGGGCGTGTCCACCGCGCTGCGACACGGCGTGGTCGTGGCCCCGTGGCTCTGGCCCAACATGCTGCCGCTCGAGGACCGCGGTCGCCGCGTCGAGCTGATGGTGATCGTCCCCGCGGGTGAAGACGAGATCGATCGCGCCGCCGACGACGGGTTCGCCGCGCTGGAGGACGCATGGGCCGACCCCAACGTCAACCTGCTCGACCCGCAGCGCGAGCCCGTCGCCGACTGATCGTCAGCGTCCGGCGACCTCCCGCACAAAGTCGCTCTCGCACAAGATCCCCACGAGCACGCCATCGTCGACCACCGGAAGGCAGCCGATCTTCGCGTCGATCACCACGTTGGCGGCGTCGGTGAGCGCGGCGTCGGAGCGGATGGTCTTGATCTCGTCGGTCATGACCTCGAGCGCCCTCATCTCGTGCAGCGCTTGATCCATCTCGGCGTCGTCCAGCCAGGACATGGGTCCGGACGCGCGTCCGGCCGCGTCACGTTCGCTGATCACGCCGACCAGCTTCCCGACGTCGTCCACGACGAGCAAGTGACGGATCCGCCGACCCTTGAACAGGTTGATCACGTCGAACATGGTGGTGTCGGGCGCCACCGTGAACAACCCCGTCGACATGCGATCGCGTACCAAGCGCATGGGACCCTCCCCGCCCCTGCGTCAGCACGCCGCGTGCCACCTGCGCCGGACCTCCCCCCGGCGCCCCAGGAGCCTGGCCGCGTGAATGCCCGCCTGGGTCGCCCACGCCAGACCTGCCTCGTCGCGGATCTCCGCCCCCTGCGCTAGGCTCCCGGCGCCCTACAGGATGGCCCCGTGAGCGACCCCACCCGAGCCGTACTCAAGCCCACTGACGACGGGCGGGTGCAATTCCTGCGCTACCTGGTGGTCGGCGGCCTCGCGTTCGTGATCGACTTCGGCACGCTCGCGCTGACGAACAAGGTGTTCGGCGTGCACTACCTGATCGCCACGGCGATCGCGTTCATGGCGGGGCTTGCGTTCAACTACACGCTCAGCACGCTCTGGGTGTTCTCGAACCGCACCATGAAGTCGGCGTGGGCCGAGTTCGCCGTGTTCGCCGCCATCGGCCTGGCCGGCCTCGGCATGTCCGAGCTGATGATGTGGGGGCTGGTGTCGGGGCTGGGCGTGGCGGTGCTGGTCGCGAAGGTGCTGGTCACCGGCGTCGTGTTCATCTGGAACTTTGGCGTGCGAAAACTGCTGCTGTTCCGTGGCGCGCAGACGGAGGCGAGCGATGCGTCCGGAGCCTGAGGCCGCCACCGCCCCAGCCAAGGGGCCGGGCGCCGCGCTGATCGCGTTGGTGATCGGCTCGCTCGCCGGCGCAGGCTTCATCGCGGTCATGCTGGGCGCCATGCGGTCCGCGAGCAAGGGCCGCTACGACTACCCGATCTTCCCGCGCCTGCTGCTGTTCGACGACTACCGAGGCGCCGTCGCGATGTTCTCGGCCACGCTGATGGTGGCGGCGCTGCCGCCGGTTCGGCAGATCGGCGCGCGCCTCGCCGACGCGGTCACTGCGCGCCCACGCGCCACCGTCGGGGTCGCGCTCGTGCTGCTGTGCGTCGCCGCGCGCGTCGTGTACCTCGGGCACTCGCTGTCCATGGACGAGTACGCCCCCCGCCTCCAGGCGCACGCGTTCGCGCAGGGGCAGTTTTCAGCGGACTTCCCACCCGCGCTCACCGACCGCATCGTGCCCAAGGCCTCGCGCATCTTCTTGTTCGCCAACTCAGTGACCGGACAGGTGAACTCGGCCTACTGGCCAGGCCTCGCCCTACTGATGACGCCGTTCGCCCTGGTCAACGCAGAGTGGATGCTCAACCCGCTGCTGTCGGCGTTGGGGCTGTGGTTGATCTTCCAGCTCGCGACCACGCTGGCGGGGGACAAGCGCGCAGGCGGCTGGGCCATGCTGTTCGCGCTCGCGTCGCCGGGGTTCGTCGCCAACGCCATCTCGTTCTACGCGATGCCCGGCCTGCTCACGCTCAACCTGGCGTTCGCGTGGCTGATCATGCGCGGCACCTTGGCGAGCGCGGGGCTCGCTGGGCTGGTCGGCGGGCTGGCGTTGGTGATGCACAACCCCGTGCCGCACGCGGTGTTCGCGGCGCCGTGGCTGCTGTGGCTGCTGTTCGACCGCGCGCGCTGGCCGAGCCTGGCCGCCGTGCTGCTCGGCTACCTGCCGGTGGGCGCGGGCGTAGGCGTAGGCTGGCTGCTCGCGGTGGACGCGGCAAACGTGAAGCCGGTGGTCGAGGCGCACGTCTCGCAGGGCTTCGTCGTCGACTGGGTCACGCGGTTCCGCGGCGTGTTCTCATTCCCGACGGGGGCCATGCTGCTGACCCGCATGGGCGCGACCTTCAAGGCGTGGGTGTGGTCGATGCCCGGCTCGTTCGTGCTGGCCGGGCTCGCCATGCGGCGTCGCGGCGACAAGCCCTGGACCGCGCTGTTCGCCGCGTCGCTTCTGGTGACCTACCTTTTCTATTTCTTCGTCGTCATGGATCAGGGACACGGCTGGGGCTACCGCTACCTGCACACGTCGTGGGGCGCGGTGCCCGTGCTCGCAGGTGCGTTTGTCTACCGCCGCACGCGCGGCGTGGAGTCGGCCCTGTGGCGCTCTTGGGGCGGCGGCCTTGCGGTCGCGGGCCTGTTGATCACGCCGTTCTACCTCTGGCAGGTCCGCACGAACATCACCGACAGCCTGGCCATGCGCATCGACGCGCCGGATGAGGGACGGTGGGTGGTGTTCGTCGCGCCCGACACCATGCACTACACGGTGGACTTGGTGCAGGACTACCCCGGGCAAGACCGCGTGCTGACCTTGCTGAGCGAGGGCGATGCGGCCGACAACCTGCTCATCACCGAGCAGGTGCCCGGCGCGGTGCTGTCTGCCCGTGACGCGCGGGGATCGCTTTGGCGCCTGCCAGATCGGTGATCCCCGGCCGCTGCCGCCCAGTTCGCAGCCCGCGACGGCCTGTGGTACGTTGTCGACGCGCGTGGCGGCGGCGAGCGAGCCCCATACACGCTGCCCGGAGAGGGTGACATGGCCGTGGGCGCCGCCGTTCGTCAGCTCTTCGGACCCTACGAGACGCACGTCGGTGAGCTGTACCGCGCCTTCTTCGTCGACCTGACCGCGCAGATCCGCACCGTACGCGATTGGGCGCCGGACGCCTCCGACATCTGCGAGATCGGATGCGGCGAGGGCGCGATCTGCGAGCGGCTCGCGTCCGAATTCCCCCGCGCGCAGATCACCGGGATCGACATCACGCCGCGCATAGGGCGGCTGTTCAAGGGCGACCGCTCGCGCGTCCACTTTGCGCAGATGACCGCGGCGCAGCTGGCCGAGCGCGGCGACGCGCGCTTTGACCTGGTCTTGATCTGCGACGTGCTCCACCACGTCCCTTACGATCAGCACGTCGCCCTGCTGCACGAGGCGGGCTCGCTGCTCCGCCCCGGCGGCACGCTGGTGATCAAGGACTGGGAGCGCATCCTCAACTTGGGCCACGCCGCGTGCGTGTTCAGCGATCGCGTGCTCACCGGCGACAAGGTGAAGTTCGCCAACGCGGAATACTTCCGGACGCTCCTGGCCGCCGCGTTTGGGCAGGGCGCCGTCGCCGAAGAAACGCGCATCCGACCCTGGCCGAACAACCTCATCTTCCGCGTGCGCCCGCCCCCGAGCACCCCATGACCGTCGTCCCCGCGCTGCAGTACAACCCGCTCGAGGCGCTGCCGCTCAGCCGCCCCGTCGACCGCTACGACTACGTCCGCGAGGCTTGCCGCGGCAAGCGCGTGCTGGACCTCGGCGCGTATGACGAGACCGAGGTCCGAAAGGAGCAGCATGACTCGTGGAAGTGGCTGCACGCCGAGATCGCCAGCGTGGCCTCGGAGGTGCTGGGCGTCGATGCGTCCCCGGACCTCCCCCCTGAGGGCATCACCACGCGGGTAGGAACGCGCATCGTCCGTGGCTCGGTCGACACGATGGGTGATCTGGTCCGTTCGTTCAAGCCTGACCTCATCGTCGCCGGCGAGCTCATCGAGCACACTCAGGACACGCTCGGCTGGCTCCAACGTTTGGCCAAAGACGCCCCCGGCGCCCAGCTGCTCGCCACCACGCCCAACACCACGTCGGCGGTCAACCTGGTGCTCGCGCTGCTAGGCCGCGAGAACAACCACCAGGATCACCTGCACGTCTACTCTTACAAGACGCTCGCCACGCTCGCCTCGCGCGTGCCGCTCCGCGACGTCACGCTGACGCCCTACTACTACGACCCGCACCTGTTTCGCGGTCGGCTCCCCGCGTGGGCCGCGCCGACCGTGGGTGTGGTCGACGCGCTCGTGCTCAAGCCCGTGCAATACCTGTTCCCGCTCACCGCGTTCGGTTGGGTGATGGAAGGCACGCTCGGGGCGGAGCAGCCCTGATGCGCCTCTCGGTGATCGTGCCGACCTACAACGGCGTCGCGTACCTGAAGCGGACGCTCGACAGTTTGGTCGCCGACGCCGACGCTGACGTGGAGGTGATCGCGGTCGACGATGGGTCGACGGACGGCACGCGCGCCCTGCTCGAGCGCTACCGCACCCGGCTCAACCTGCAGATCCACGTCCGGAAGGTGGGCAACTGGGCCGCGAACTCCAATCACGGGCTGGAGCTCGCCACCGGAGAGTTCGCGTGCTTCCTGCACCAGGACGACTTCTGGCTCCCCGGTCGCACGGCCGCGACTCGACGTCAGCTGCGGCTCACGCCCGCCGTCACGTTGCTGCTGCACGCATCGGCGTTCGCGGACCCGGCGGGTCGGCTGCTGGGGCCGTGGCGCTGCCCGCTCCCGGCGCGCGTCCCGCTCTCTCCGCGGCAGACGCTGGAGCACCTGCTGGTGCAGAACTTCATCGCCATCCCGGGGGCCGTGTTTCGCCGTGACACGGCGCTCGCCGTGGGCGGTCTGGACCCCGCGCTCTGGTACACCGCGGACTGGAGCCTGTGGCTCAAGCTCGCCTCCGCGGGCACCACGGTCTACCTGCCCGACACCTATGCCGCGTTCCGCATCCACCCGGCGTCGCAGACCGCCGACCGCAGCCGTTCGCTCGACGCCTTCCGCGACCAGCTGGAGACCGTGCTGCGCGCGCACGCCGACGTGTTCCCAGCAGACTCCGCGGTCATGCGCGCCGCGCGCGCCTCCGTCGAGATCAACGTCGGGCTCGCCGCGGCGTACCACCGTCAGCGGCTGGACTGGACACGCATGGCCACCACCCTGGGTGCGCTCGGTCCGCTCGACTGGCGACGGCTTCTGCGTGACGCGCGCCTGTGGGAGCGTGTGTCGTCCCGCGTTCGCGCAGGCTTTGTCCGGCGGCGCGCGCACGCATGATCGAGGGTCAGGTCCGGCCACGCCAGGATCGCGGCCGGGTCCCGGTTGGGCTAGGTTCCACAGCGGACGCCCACGTCGAGGACAATCAAGCATGACGGTTCTGGTCACCGGCGGCGCCGGCTTCATCGGGAGCAACTTCGTCCATCAGTGGCTCTCCGCCACGGACGAGCAGCTCGTGAACCTTGACGCGCTCACCTACGCGGGCAACCTAGCCAACCTCGCCGCGATCGAGGGTGACCCACGCCACGTGTTCGTCCGCGGCGACATCGGCGATCGTGCGCTGATCGACCGCCTGTTCGCTGAGCACCAGCCGCGCGCCGTGATCCACTTCGCCGCCGAGTCCCACGTGGACCGTTCGATCCATGGCCCAGGCGCGTTCATCCAGACCAACGTGGTGGGCACCTTCAGCCTGCTCGAATCCGCACGCGGCCACTGGCGATCGCTGACGCCCGAGGCGCGGGATTTGTTTCGCTTTCTGCAGGTCAGCACGGACGAGGTCTACGGATCGCTCACGCCGGACGCGGCGCCGTTCGCCGAGACGCATCCGTTCGAGCCCAACAGCCCGTACAGCGCCTCCAAGGCCGCCGCCGATCACCTGGTCCGCGCGTGGTTCCACACCTACGGCCTGCCGGTGCTGACCACTCACTGCAGCAATAACTACGGTCCGTACCACTTCCCCGAGAAGCTGATCCCGCTGGTGATCGCGAACGCGCTCGCGGGCAAGCCGCTCCCGATCTACGGAGACGGGCGACAGGTGCGAGACTGGCTCTACGTCGAGGATCACTGCCACGCGATCGCGCGCGTGCTGGAAGCGGGACGTGTGGGCGAGAGCTACCACATCGGCGGCTGGAACGAGATGACCAACTTGGACGTGGTGAACACGCTCTGCGTGATCCTCGACGAGCTGCGGCCGAAGGCGGGATCGTACAAGGATCAGATCACCTTCGTGAAGGATCGCCCCGGCCACGACCGCCGCTACGCGATGGACGCGCGCAAGATCGAGCGCGAGCTCGGATGGCGCCCCAAGGAGACCTTTGCGACCGGCATCCGCAAGACGGTGCAGTGGTACCTCGACAACCAGCCATGGGTGGAGGGCGTCACCAGCGGCGCCTACCGTCAGTGGATGAACCAGCACTACGGCGCCTGAGATGGACAACGCCGTGGGGACTGAACGTGTGCTCCTGATCGGCTCGAACGGCCAGCTCGGTCACACGCTGCGCACCGCGCTCCTGTCGCTCGGCACGGTGTACGCGCTCGATCGCCAAGAGGCGGATCTGTCGCGTCCGGAGGAGTTGGCCACGACGCTCGGCCCGCTCTTCGCGTCGCTGCGGCCGACGATCGTCGTGAACGCCGCCGCGTACACCTCCGTGGACAGGGCCGAGTCCGAACCCTCCGTCGCGCATGCGGTGAACGCCACGTCGCCGGGCGTGCTCGCTGGGATGGCCGACGCGATCGGCGCCGCATTCGTGCACTACTCCACCGACTACGTGTTTGATGGCTCGGGCAGCACCCCCTGGTCGGAGCAGGACGCACCTCGCCCGCTTGCGGTCTACGCACAGAGCAAGCTCGCAGGCGAGCGCGCCGTCGCCGCGGCCTGCCGCAAGCACTTGATCCTGCGCACCAGTTGGGTGGTCGGACCGCACGGCGCCAACTTCCTCAAGACCATCCTGCGCCTGGCTGCCGAGCGCGACACCCTGCGTGTGGTGGACGATCAGGTCGGCGCGCCCACCTCCACGGCGTTGCTCGGAGACGTGACCGACCGAGCCCTGCGTGTCCTGTCGGGTGCCAGCCCCGAGGACGCCCGCTGGGGCTGCTACCACGTGGCGCCCGGGGGCTTCACCAGCTGGCATGGGTACGCCCGGTACGTGGTCGACTCCGCGCGCCGCCGCGGCCGCGCGCTCAAGCTGACGCCCGACGCGATCTCGCCGATCCCGTCGTCGGAGTATCCGCTCCCGGCGCCGCGTCCCCTGAATTCGCGGCTCGACACGGCCAAGGTCCGCGCCACCTTTGGGGTAGAGTTGCCCGACTGGCGCGTCGGCGTGGACCGCGTGCTCGAACAACTCGATGCAGAGGCGACGACATGAACCAAGGACACGCCACCCGCAAGGGCATCATCCTGGCAGGCGGCTCGGGCACGCGGCTCTACCCGGTGACGCAGGCTGTCTCCAAGCAGCTGCTGCCAGTCTACGACAAGCCGATGGTGTTCTACCCGCTGACCACGCTGATGCTCAGCGGCATCCGGGACGTCCTGCTGATCTCCACGCCTCAGGACACGCCGCGGTTCGCCGAGCTGCTCGGCGACGGCAGCCGTTGGGGCATGAACATCGAGTACGCCGTCCAGCCGAGCCCGGACGGGCTCGCCCAGGCCTTCATCGTCGGCCGCGACTTCATCGGCGACAGACCCAGCGCGCTCGTGCTCGGCGACAACATCTTCTACGGCCACGACCTGGTGAAGCAGCTCCGGCACGCCAACGCGCAGACCAGCGGCGCGTCGGTGTTCGCCTACCAC
Source organism: Pseudomonadota bacterium (assembly GCA_947475315.1). Lineage (GTDB taxonomy): Bacteria > Myxococcota_A > UBA796 > UBA796 > CAIOSP01. The sequence goes on from CANJMY010000006.1 coordinate 23,776, forward strand.
GTGACCGATCCGGAGCGATACGGCGTGGTCGAGTTCGACAAGTCGCAGCGCGCGATCAGCATCGAGGAGAAGCCCAAGGTCCCCAAGTCGAACTACGCGGTGACCGGGCTGTACTTCTACGACACGCAGGTCTGCGAAATCGCCGCCAGCGTCCGCCCGTCCGCGCGCGGGGAGCTGGAGATCACCGACGTGAACCGGCGCTACCTGGAGCAGGGCGAGCTCAACGTCGAGATCATGGGCCGCGGGTTCGCGTGGCTGGACACCGGCACACACGACAGCCTGATGGAGGCGTCGAGCTTCATCGCCACGCTGCAGAAGCGGCAGGGCCTGATGGTCGCGTGCCCCGAGGAGATCGCGTTCGCGTCAGGCTGGATCGATGGCGCGCAGCTCCAGCGGCTCGCGGCGCCGCTCGCCAAGAACGGCTACGGCCAGTACCTGCTCAGCCTGCTCAAGTGACCCATGCCTTACACCGCCACCCCTACTCCGATTGATGGCGTGCTCGTGCTGGAGCCCAAGGTCTTTGGCGACGCACGCGGCTGGTTCTACGAGGCGTTCAACGCGCGCGACTTCGCCCAGATCACAGGGCTCGAGCGAACCTTCGTCCAAGATAATCACAGCCGCTCAGCGCGCGGTGTGCTGCGTGGTCTGCACTTCCAGGTGGAGCACGCACAGGGCAAGCTGGTGCGCGTGACGCACGGCCAGGTGTTCGATGTCGCCGTGGACATCCGCCCTGGCTCCCGCACCTACGGCCAGTGGTTCGGCGTGGAGCTGAGCGCAGAGAACCACCGCCAGCTCTGGATCCCCGAGGGGCTCGCGCATGGCTTCCTGGTGTTGAGCGAGGTTGCCGAGTTCCTCTACAAGACCACCGACTACTGGTTCCCCGAGCACGAGCGAAGCATCCACTGGGCGGACCCCACGCTCGCGATCGGTTGGCCTCTGCACCGCCTCGACGGCCCGCCGCAGCTCGCCGCGAAGGATGCCGCCGCGGGACCCTTCGGCCGCTAGACCGTCGGGCCGTAGCGTCCGCGCTCGCGCTCCTCGGTCACCAGCATGTTCAGCAGGAACGAGCTGAACAGCAGGTTCACGCCGAGCACGACCAGGAGCGTGGCGACAAAGCCCACGTGCACGGTGGAGTCCATGGGCTGCTCCGGCTGGGAGATCCAGCGGTAGAGCAGCGTCGAGTCGACGCCCAAGCCGAGCAGCACCAGGATCACGCCCACGATCAGGCCCGACTCCAGGGTGAAGTCGTTGAGCGCCCAGCGGGTGATGCGCGACTCGTGGTCGGGCGCCTGCTTCATGGCGATCACTTTGGCGAGCACCCCCAGGTTCATGACGTTGAACCCGACCATGGCGAGCAGCGAGCCGAGCGCCAGGAAGTGCACGCCGAAGAAGTGCCCGCCGATGGCGACCGGGCCCATGCCGACCAGGGCCACCAGCAGCATGCCCGCGACGAACAGCAGGCCGCCCGGGATGAAGTACAGGTAGTCCGGGCCATACGTGAGGATGAAGCGCAGGTGGCGCCAGCCGTCGCGGAAGCTGCGCAGGTGCGGCGGGCGATCCCGGCCGTCCTTGGCGAGCGTGGTGGGGACCTCGGTGATCTTGAGGCCACCGCGCACCGAGTTCACGATCATCTCGGTCGCGAACTCCATGCCGGGGGTTCGCACCTTCATGCGGTCGTAGACGTCGCGCCGGAACGCGCGCATGCCGCAGTGGAAGTCGCTGATCGGCGCGCGGTGGATGAGGCGCGCCAGGCCCGACAGCACGGGGTTGCCCAGGTAGCGGTGGAGTGGGGGCATCGCGCCAGGGGCGATGCCCCCGCGGAACCGGTTTCCCACGACCATGTCGTAGCCTTCACGCAACTTCTCGATGAACGGCGCCATGCCCTCCCAGTCGTAGGAGTCGTCCGCGTCGGCCATGATCACGTACTCGCCGCGGGCGCCCTCGATCCCCTTCATCAGCGCCGCGCCGTAGCCCTTCACCGTCTGGTGCACGACGCGGGCGCCGAGCGACAGGGCGATCTCCACGGACTTGTCCGTGGAGCCGTTGTCCGAGATGACGACCTCGCCCTCCACGCCCATCGCCTCAAAGCAGCGCTGGGCCTTTCGGATGCAGATGCCGAGCGTGAGTTCCTCATTCAGGCACGGCATCACCGCGCTGATCAGAGGGCGGATCGCGGTCCCGTCGACGTCCGACGTCACGCTCATTTCAGGCTCCAACACGGTCAGAAGAGAGAGGCCGACGACAAAGCCGGCCGAAGGTCATGGAGAGGCGCCGACGTCCGCGATGCTAGGCGACTGACCCACGCGAAACGTGACGTTGCGGTGCAAGAAGTAGTTGATCGGAAGGCCGAGCGCCGTCAGGAACAGCAGCGCGGCCATGTACCACACCCCGCACACGTCCACGAGGACCGTGAGGGAGACCAGGTTGAACAGGCCCATCCCGCCGTTGAGGGCGTAGTAGCGCATCATCTCAGCGCGGCCGTCGGCGCCCAGGGCTCGGAACACGAACCGTTGGGACGCCAGGAAGCTCGCGAGGTTGATGCCCAAGAACGCGATCACGAACGCCACACGGTAGTCCAGGCCGGCGAAGTCGGTCAGGACGTAGTTGGCGAGCATGCCACTGACCGCAGACGCGCCGCCGACGACGCAGAACCGCAGGAATTCCTGGATGCGCGCGAGCGTCATGCCTGTCCGCCCGCGAAACGCCACGGGGCGCACCCGTGACGCGCGAACGCGCCACTCACGCTGGCCAAGCCCGGTTCCTGCACGCGGCCTCCCGTCGCCTCATACCCGCTCTGGGGGCCCGGCACACCCGTCCGGGGGTGTGTTCAGGCAGCCTACTCTCCGCGCAGCACGCGGCGGATCATCGTCGCCGCCTCGTCGTAGAGCGCGCCGCGCAGCATCGGGTCCTCGGCCTCTTCGTCCGGCGGGAACACGGCGTAGAGCGCCAACAAGAGCACGCCCACCAACTGGACTCGGGCCAGCGCGCGCGGCGCGCCGTCGTCGGTGCCGCGCGCGCGGTCCAGCGAGTCCGCGGTCAGGCGCATCCACGGCCCGGCCAGGCCCTGGAGCAGGCGCATCATCTCTCCGTCGACGCTGATCAGGTCACGCAGCACAAAGCGGAGCGCGTCCGGGTTGGCCCGCAGGAATTCCTGCGCCTTGCCGAGCGCGGTCTCCAGCCGGTCGCTGTCGCGGGTGGCGACGTCCAGGAGCACGGGGAGCAGGTCCTTCCAGCGCACCGCGATGGACTCGATCACCACCTGCCGGATCTCGGCTTTGGAACCAAAATGGTACAAAACGAGCTGCTTGCTCGCCCCGACCGCGTCCGCAATGTCCTGCACGGAGGTGCCCGCGTACCCGCGATCCGCGAACAGGCGAAGCGCCGCGGCGATCACCTGCTTGCGTAGCTCATCCGGCGTCCGTCGCTCCGCGTGGCCTTCCATGACGCCCTCCGAGACCCGTGAGGGGGTCCACGAAGCCTCGGTCCTACCGCATCGACGGGACCACCACAACAGCCGGACCCGAACCCGGTTACGGGGCGGCCCCCAAAGTGAGGTGCCTCATGGCTGACCGTACCGCTGAGATCCGTTCGCTCTTGCAGCGCCGCATCCTCCTGTTGGACGGCGCCATGGGCACGATGATCCAGCGTCGGCAGCTGACCGAGCAGGACTTCCGCGGGCCGCGCTTCGCCGACCACGGGCACGACCTCAAGGGAAACAACGATCTCCTCGTCCTGACGCGCCCGGACGTGATCACCGACATCCACGAGCAATACCTGGCCGCCGGGTCCGACATCCTGGAGACCAACACGTTCAACAGCACCCGCGTGAGCCAGGCCGACTACGGCATGGAGCACCTGGTGCCGGAGCTCAACCGCGAGGCGGCGCGCCTGGCCCGCGTCGCGTGCGACAAGTTCAGCACGCCCGACAAGCCGCGGTTCGTCGCGGGCGTGCTCGGGCCGACCAGCCGGACTCTGACCATCAGCCCCAACGTCAACGATCCCGGCGAGCGCAACGCCACCTACGACGAGCTGCGCGAGAACTACCTGGAGGCCGCGCGCGCGCTGGTCGAGGGCGGCACGGACATCCTGCTCATCGAGACGGTGTTCGACACGCTCAACGCCAAGGCCGCCATCCACGCCGTCCTCGACCTGTTCGACGAGCTCGGCGAGCGCCTGCCGGTCATGATCTCGGGCACCATCATCGACGAGGCGGGCCGCACGCTGTCGGGCCAGAACGCCGAGGCCTTCTGGATCTCGGTGTCGCACGCCGACCCGCTGCTGATCGGCTTCAACTGCGCCTTGGGCGCCGACAAGATGCGGCCACACGTGGAGAGCGTCGCGCGCCTCGCGCCGACGTTCGTGTCCACGCACCCCAACGCGGGCCTGCCCAACCCGCTCGCGCCCACCGGCTACGACGAGACGCCCGAGCAGATGGCGGAGGTGATCCGTGGGTTCGCCGCGGACGGCCTGCTCAACGTGGTCGGCGGGTGCTGCGGCACGTCGCCCGACTTCATCCGCGCCTTCGCCGAGGCGGTCGCCCCCTTCCCTCCGCGCGTCATCCCGGACGTGCCCCGCAAGCTGCGGCTGTCGGGCCTGGAGATGCTCGAGGTCGACGAGACGCGCCTGTTCGTGAACATCGGTGAGCGCACCAACGTCACCGGCTCCAAGAAGTTTGCGCGCCTCATCCGCGAGAACAAGTACGACGAGGCGCTGTCTGTCGCGCGCGAGCAGGTGCAGAACGGCGCGCAGATGATCGACATCAACATGGACGAGGGCCTGCTCGACGGCCCGCTCGCCATGGAGACCTTCCTCAAGCTGGTCGCCGCCGAGCCGGAGATCAGCCGCGTGCCGATCGTGATCGACTCCTCCAAGTGGGAGGTGATCGAGGCGGGCCTGAAGTGGGTCCAGGGCAAGTCGATCGTCAACAGCATCAGCATGAAGGAGGGCGAAGAGGCCTTCATCGCCGCCGCCAAGCGCGTGCGCCGCTACGGCGCCGCCGTGATCGTCATGGCGTTTGACGAGCAGGGCCAGGCCGACAGCTATGAGCGCAAGGTCGCCATCTGCGAGCGCGCCTACCGCATCCTAGTCGACGTGGTCGGCTTCCCGCCCGAGGACATCGTCTTCGACCCGAACGTGTTCGCGGTCGCCACGGGCATCGAGGAGCACGCGACCTACGGCGTCGCGTTCATCGAGGCCACGCGCGAGATCAAGCGCCGCCTGCCCTACGTCCACATCTCGGGCGGCATCAGCAACGTGTCGTTCAGCTTCCGCGGCAACGAGCCCGTGCGCGAGGCCATCCACGCCGTGTTCCTGTACCACGCGATCCGCGCGGGCCTGGACATGGGCATCGTCAACGCGGGGCAGCTCGCGGTCTACGACGAGCTCGACGCCGACCTGCGCGAGCGCGTCGAGGACGTGGTGCTCAACCGTCGCGCCGACGGCACCGACCGCCTTCTGGCCATCGCCGACAAGTTCCAGGGCGGCGCCAAGGAGCGCGTCGAGGACCTCGCGTGGCGCAGCGCCCCCTACGCCGAGCGGCTCAAGCACGCGCTGGTGCGCGGCATCACCGACTTCATCGAGGAGGACACCAAGGAGGCGTTCGAGGCGCTCGGCCGTCCCATCCTGGTGATCGAGGGCCCGCTGATGGCCGGCATGGACGTCGTCGGCGACCTGTTCGGCGCGGGCAAGATGTTCCTGCCGCAGGTGGTGAAGTCCGCACGCGTCATGAAGCGCTCGGTCGCCTGGCTGCTGCCCTACCTGGACGCCGAGAAGGCCGCGGCCTCGGACACGCGCTCCAAGGGCCGCATCCTCATGGCGACCGTGAAGGGCGACGTACACGACATCGGCAAGAACATCGTGGGCGTCGTGCTCCAGTGCAACAACTACGACGTGGTCGACCTGGGCGTCATGGTGCCCGCCGCCACCATCTTGGCCAAGGCCAAGGAGCACAACGTCGACATCATCGGACTGTCTGGCCTGATCACGCCGTCGCTTGAGGAGATGGCGCACGTGGCCAAGGAGATGAAGCGCCAGGGCTTCACCATCCCGCTGCTGATCGGCGGCGCCACGACGTCTAAGATCCACACCGCGGTGAAGATCGCGCCCGGCTACGATCACCCGGTGATCTACGTGCCCGACGCGTCGCGCGCGGTCGGTGTGGCCTCGCAGCTGCTGTCGGACACGCAGAAGCCCGAGTACGTCGCCTCGGTGGTCGCGGAGTACGAGCAGCTTCGGGCGGCGCGCCTGGCCTCAGGCAGCGGCGCCCGTCACGTCGACCTGGCCGATGCCCGCGCCAACGCGCTGCGCATCGACTACGCCGCCCAGCCCGCGCCCAAGCCGGCCCACACCGGCCGCTTCGTCGAGGAGATCCCGCTGGAGGCCCTGGTCGACGTGATCGACTGGACGCCCTTCTTCCAGTCCTGGGAGCTGCGCGGGTCCTTCCCCAAGATCCTCACGGACGAGGTGGTGGGCGAGCAGGCCCGCTCGCTCTACGCCGACGCCCGGACCATGCTCGCCGACATCGTGAAGGGCAAGCTGCTGACGGCCCGCGCCGTGTGGGGCATCTTCCCGGCGAACACCACCGGGGACGACACCGTGCTGTTCACGGATGAGTCGCGCGCCACGGCGCGCGCCACCCTTCACGCGCTGCGCCAGCAGAACGACAAGCGCGGCACCAGCCCCAACTTCGCGCTGTCGGACTTCGTGGCGCCGGTCGGCACGCCGGACTGGATGGGCGCGTTCTGCGTGTCCGCCGGCTTTGGCGCGGCTGAGCTCGCCGACAAGTTCATGGCCGAGCACGACGACTACCAGTCGATCCTGGTGAAGGCCCTGGCCGACCGCCTGGCCGAAGCCGCCGCAGAGTGGCTGCACGCCCGCGTGCGCCGCCAGACCTGGGGCTACGCGCCGAGCGAGTCGTTCGACACCAACGCGCTCATCGACGAGGCCTACCAGGGCATTCGTCCCGCGCCCGGCTACCCGGCCTGCCCGGATCACACCGAGAAGCGCACGCTGTTCAGCGTGCTGGACGTCACGAACCAGATCGGCGTGGAGCTGACGGACTCGTGCGCCATGATGCCCGCCGCGAGCGTGTCGGGCTGGTACTTCGCCCACCCCCAGGCCAAGTACTTCGGCGTCGGCAAGATCGGCCGCGACCAGGTCGTGGACTACGCGGCCCGCAAGGGCTGGTCGCTGGAAGAGGCCGAGCGCTGGCTCGCCCCCAACCTAGGCTACGACCCCAGCTAGACAGGGCCAGGTCCATATGAGCCCGGCCCGCGGCCGGGTTCACGCGGCGCGGACGGTGTTGCCGACATGGGAACACTTGTCCGATGCTGGTCGTTGATCCGCCGGTTACGATGCCCCCATGCGTGAGGTCTCCTCCCCGATGCTGAACCGCCTGTTCCATGCCCTGGTCTGGACCGCGATCGCGCTCCCGGGCGTCGCCACCGCGCAGGACCTCACCGTCCATTCCGAGTGGATGGTCGAGCCGGTCGCCGACACCTACTACGCCGCTGGCGTGGGCTCGCCGACCGTCGCCTACGACAAGAAGGCAGACCTCTGGGTCATGTACTTCGAGACGCAGTTCGAGCCCGCGGATGCCCCGGGCAGCACCTGCGACGAGGGCCAGTGGGGCCTTGGACGCGCCACCTCGGCGGACGGCCTGCACTGGGTCGTGGACCCGGACGGCCTCCGGATCCTCCCCGAGCCCGGCTCGTACTACAGCTGCGTCGCCGCCCACCCCAAGGTGATCTACGACGGGAAGAAGTGGCGCCTGTGGTTCAAGGCCCAGCAGCAGTCCACCGGCTGCGGCTCGGACCCTGTCCCCTCGTGGGGCTGCAAGGAGGTCACGGGCGTCGGCTACGCGGAGTCCGACGACGGCATCAACTGGGTCGTCACGCCCGAGCCCATCCTGAACCTGTCCACCTTCGGCTTCCCGGCGGTCACCAAGGTCGACGGCGTCTACCGCATGCTCCTGTCGTACTCGAACACCGCCAACGGCGTGTACGAGCTCTGGGAGTCCGTCAGCACCGACGACGGCGTCACCTGGAGCACGCCGCAGGCGGTCATTCAGCCCGGCTTCGCCACCTGGGTGGAGGACGAGATCTACAACCCGGCCTTGGCGTGCCGGCCTTCGTCCAACAACCCCTACATCCTGTGGGCCGGGGGTCGTAATTCCGAGGGTCCGCCCTCGGCGCGCGTCATCAAGACCGCGGGCCTTGGCCGCGCCTACTCGCAGGACGCGCTGACCTGGCCGTGGGACGTCCACAACCCCTACGTGCTGTGGAACCTCGACCCGCCCAGCGGCCCGCCCGACCGCGACTGGCGCCACTGGGACGTCGTGCGCGTCAAGGGCGACTACCTGCTGTACTTCTCGCAGCGTAATGACGACGGGCTGAACCGCATCGGCCTCGCGTACACGTACGTGGGCCAGCAGGCGAACTTCCTCGAGAACCGAATCAACGACAAGATCTGCCAGATTGGTCTGGACACCGGCTCGCCCGACACCGGCATCGACGACTCCGGCGCGCCCAACGACACCGATCCGGACACCGACGTCGACACCGACGTGCCGTCGTCCGACACCGACGCCGACACCGACTCGGGCCCCCCGGAGAAGAAGTGCGGCTGTGACGCGTCTGGCGGCCCCACCGCCGCGCTGCTCCCGCTGGCCCTGCTCGCGCTCGCGCGCCGCCGCCGGCGCGCCTGAGACGCGGGCGCGGTGCGCCTCCTCCTGTCGATGGGCCTCAAGCCCGGGGGCACGGTCGCCGAGCCCCTGCGGCCGCGTCTGCGTTGGCTCGACACCACCACCGGCGCGGTGGACGATGCCTGGGTGGGTGACGTGCCCGCAGGCCTGCACCCGGGCCCAGACGAGCACGCGGAGCTGACGGGCGCCCACCGGGTCGGCCAGACGCTCGTGCAGACCACGCGCGCCGAGGTGCTGTTCTTCGACCTGCCGAGCCTGACGCTGACCGAGCGCTTCTCCCACCCCTTGTTCTACGATGTGCACGACGCCCTGCCGCTGCCGGACGGCGGCGTGGCCGTGACGGCCACCGGGCATGACTCCGTCCTGGTGTTCGACCGCGACCGTCAGCTCGTCCGACACCACTGGCTAGGCGAGGGAGCGTTCGCCGACCGGTACGCGGGCGTCGACGACTTCCGCCGGGTCCCCTTCGACCGCTACAAGCCCCACGCGGCGCACCCGAACCACCTGTTCCTGCTCGACGACGCGCTCTACGCGACCTGCCTGGCGCTGGGCCGCGCGGTCTGCCTGGAGGACCGCCGCCGCGACTTGGTGATCCCGGGCGGCGCGCCGCACGACGGTCGCTGGATCGACGGGCTGCTGTGGTTCACCACGGTCGACGGACAGGTGTCCGCGTGGGATCCACGCTCAGGACTGTGGGACACGCAGCTGACCATCCAAGACGACGAGCCCGGCATCCCAGGCTGGTGCCGCGGCGTGGAGGTGGTCGGCGACCGGGTGTTCGTCGGCATGACCACCCTGCGCGACTCCACCTGGCGGGAGGTCGGCCGACGGCTGATCCGCGGCGGAGAAGGCGTCAAGCGCCCCACCCGCGTGGTCGAGCTGGGTCGCAGGACGGGTCGCGTGGTCGGAAGCTGGCCGGTGGCGGGCCCAGGCGACGGGACGCTGTACGCGCTGCATGCGTTTCCGTCCGATCAGGCGGATCCAGCGTGAAGCACGCGCTCCTGACGCCGCGATCTTTGACACGACCTGCCCGTCCCGATAAGACGCGCCGCCTTTTCCCTTCGGAGACACCATGAAGGTCGCCAACTCGCTGCGCTCGCTCAAGAAGCGCCACAAGGACTGCCAGGTCGTTCGTCGTCGCGGCCGGGTCTACGTGATCTGCAAGTCGAACCCCAAGTTCAAGGCTCGGCAGGGGAGCGCGAAGAAGAAGTGAGGTAGGCTACGCGCCACGGAAAGCGCGATGGTCATCCTCGGTCTCTCTTCGTTCTACCATGACTCCGCCGCCGCCATCCTTCGGGACGGCGCGGTGGTTGCTGCTGCGCATGAAGAACGGTTCTCTCGAATCAAGCACGATCCAGGCTACCCACGCCTGTCGATCGACGCTTGCCTGAAATTCGCGGGCCTCACGGCCCGTGACATCGACGTGGTCGCCTTCTACGAGAAGCCGCTGGCCAAGCTCGATCGTGTCTTGGACACGACCATGGCCGTGGCCCCCAAGGGGCTGAAGCGCTGGGCCAACGCCATGCCCGCGTGGTTCACCGAGAAGCTGCGCGTCGAGAACGTGATCGCCGACCACCTGGGCTTTGAGGGCCGGTTCGTCTACGCCAGCCACCACGAGAGCCACGCCGCCAGCGCGTTCTTCCTCTCCCCGTTCGACGAGGCCGCCACGCTCACGCTCGACGGCGTCGGCGAGTGGACGACGAACGCGATCGGAATGGGCCGCGGCAAGCGCCTGCAGCTGCTGGAGGAGATCCGCTTCCCGCACAGCATCGGCCTGCTCTACTCGGCGTTCACCCAGTACCTGGGCTTTGAGGTCAACGAGGGCGAGTACAAGGTGATGGGACTCGCGCCCTACGGCGAGCCGCGCTTCGTCGACGTGATCCGCGCCAACCTCATCGAGATCGCGGACGACGGCAGCTACCGCCTCAACCTCGAGCACTTCGAATTCCTCTACGGCGAAAGCACCATCGCCCCGAGCTTCGCGGAGCTGTTCAAGGCCCCCGCGCGCGACCCGTCCGCTGAGGTCACGCAGCACCACATGGACGTGGCGCGCTCCATCCAGGCCGTGACCGAGGAGATCGTGCTCAAGCAGGCGCGCTACGTGCGCGCGCGCACCGGGGCGTCGCGGCTGTGCATGGCGGGCGGCGTCGCGCTCAACAGCGTGGCCAACGGCAAGCTGCTCGCCGCGGGCATCTTCGACGACCTGTGGATCCAGCCCGCCGCGGGCGACGCCGGCGGCTCCGTGGGCGCCGCGCTGGTCGCGTGGCACTCTGCGCTCGGGAACGAGCGGACGAAGTTCGCGATCGACGGCATGTCGGGCGCCTACCTGGGCCCCACGCACTCCGACGACGAGGTCGCGGCAGCCGTGAAGTCCACGGGCCTCACCGCCGAGCGGCTTGAAGAGCCCGCGCTGATCGACCGCGTCGCCGACCTGCTCGCCGACGGCAAGGTCGTGGGCTGGCACCAGGGCCGCATGGAGTTCGGGCCGCGCTCGCTCGGCGCGCGCAGCATCCTGGCCGACCCGCGTCGGGCCGAGATGCAGTCGCGCGTGAACCAGAGCGTGAAGTTCCGCGAAGGCTTCCGTCCGTTCGCCCCCGCCATCCCCGAGGAGCGCGCCGACGAGTGGTTCGACCTGCGCGGGGCCAAGAGCCCCTACATGCTGCTGGTCGTGCCCCTGCTGGAGCAGCACCGCAAGCCCATCTCGGCGGAGGACGCCAAGCGCACCGGCCTGGACCGCCTCTGGATCGACCGCAGCACCGTGCCCGCCGTCACGCACGTCGACTTCTCGGCGCGCGTGCAGACGGTGTCGGCGCAGGTCAACCCGCGCTTCCACAAGCTGCTCAACGCGTTCGGCGAGCGAACGGGCATCCCCATCCTGATGAACACGTCGTTCAACCTCAAGGGTGAGCCGATCATCAGCTCGCCCGAGAACGCGTGCCACACCTTCCTCGCGTCGGCGATGGACGCGCTGGTGCTCGGCGATCACCTGATCGTCCGCCCCGACGACCGCCCGCCCACCAAGACGCTCCCTGCCCCGCCCGTCAAGTTCGCCCCGGCGCGCACCGCGCACGACCTGCGCGTGTTCGGCATGGGCGGCGGCGCCATCCTGTGCGTGATCGCCCTGCTCCAGTCCTGGCGTGGGCACGTCAACGTCGCCGGGATCTTCGCCACCGTCGGCTTGGCGCTGGCCATCCCAGGCCTCCTCGCCCCCATGGCGCTGGCGCCAATCGAGCAGCGCTTCGGCGCCGTCGGTCGGGTGATCGGGCACTTCAACGGCAAGGTGATGCTCTCCCTGCTCTACCTGGGCGTGATCACGCCGCTGGGCTGGCTGCGCCGCAGGGTCTCCGGGGACCCACTCACGGACACCCGGCCTGCCGTGGGCGGCGGGCACTGGCGCGCGATGGACCACGACCCCGACCGGCGCGACCACTACGAGCGCATGTTCTAGGGCGACGGACGCTCAGGTTGAGGGTGCACGCGATCGTCGTGTGCTCGGTCAAAGGTCGAGCGCTCCGCCCGGATCTCCCCAACCCACCGAGGGCGCCCGCGCGCGCCGCCGTGCGTCGTGAGAATTCGTGGCGCACGCGACGGCGCGCAGCGGCCGTGTTGTTGTACGATGGTGTGAGGAGTCCCAGATGAAGCTCATCCGCCAGTTCGGGCAATTCCTGTGGGAGGGGCGCAAGTTCTGGCTCATCCCCATCGCCGCCGCCCTGCTCCTCGTCGGCGGCCTCGTGCTGTTCAGCCAGTCCAGCCCCCTGTCCCCGTTCATCTACCCGTTCTTCTAGGCCGCCCTGTCAGGGGTGTCGGACGCGCTGTCAAAGCGTCCGACGATCTCCGTCAGTTCCGACAGTCTAGCACGAACAAACCGTCGTTTTGGTCGGCACCAAGCCTGCGCCCGCGTGGCCCAGGAGGTGTCCGATGTCGACCTTGTTCCGCTGCCCGATCGTGTATGGTGCCGATTCCCTTCGTCGCGTGGGGGCCCGCTACGACCTCATCGAGCGGCTGACCGAGGCGGCGCGCGTGCGCGACGTCGCCCTGCTCGCCTTTGGACTGGGCCAGGATGAGCTGCGCGTGATCTTGGAGGGCGACGAGGCCCAGTGCGCGAACGTCGTCCGCGTCACCAAGGCCGCCACCTGCCGCACCGCCCGCAGCGCGGGAGAGGTCATCATGTGGGGCACCGGCGAGCGCGTCGCGGTCACCGACGCCACGCTCGCGGAGCAGGTCGCTTTCTGCCACCGCGTCGGCCCGAACGCCGATCCGCTGGCGTCGCCGTGGACCAGCCACCGCGACCTGCTGGGCTACCGCCACGCCGCCTTCTTCCAGCCTCTCGCGCTCGCGTCGCGTGTGGACGCCCTCCAGGTGCACGCGCTGGCCGGGGGCGGCCCGCTCCCCGCGCGCGGCCGTCGCACGGTGCGCGCCACGCTCACCGAGGTGCTGCGCATCGCCGCCGCCGTGGTCGGCGTGCCGCCGGGTCACCGCCGCAGCTTCCGGCTCTTCGTGCACCTGGGCCGCGCGATCGGCTGGGCGCCCGTCGAGCTGGCCAAGGCGCTGGTCCTCACCTCGCGCCGCATCCGTCAGCTCAGCGTCGGCGACGAGCCCCTGCTGGGCGCCGCGCTCGCGCACATCGCCGACGCGCGCCTGGCGGTCGTCCCGTAGCGCCGCGCGGTCGGCGTCGTCGCGCTCCGCGGCCCGCGCCGTCCCGACCCTTCAGGGCTCGGTGATCCAGGCGCCGCCTTGCAGGCCGATGCGTGTCGGCAGGCCCGCACGGCGCGGCTCAGCGTGGCGCGCATGGCCAGGGAGGACGATCGCGAAGCTCCCGCCCTCCATGTCCAGGTCGGGCCGGATCGGCGAGAGGTCGCGCGCGCGTGAGGCGGCGATCACCGCGTCCACGTCGGGCAGCTCGGCCAGCTCACCCAGCGTGAACCAGGTAGGCGGCGCCAGGCCCATCTGGCCCAGGCCCGCGTCCAGAGCCTGACGCGGCGTGAACCACCCGCTGTCCACCGTCTCCCGGGCGTCGTGCCGACCCAGGCCCTCCGGCGCGATGGCGACCAGGAAGGTGGTGTCGAAGCGACGCGGCTCACCGGCCGGCGTCACCCAGCGCGCCCAGCCGTGCAGCGCGTCCAGATCGAGCACCGCGCGCTGCTGGTGGAGGAGCGCGTCGAACGTGAGCGTGTGGTCGGAGAGCGCGTCCCGGACGCCGTCCTCGGGCGTGTTCGACCCGAGCCAGAGGCCAGCCTCCTCAAACGTCTCGCGGACGCCCGCGACCAGCACGCCACGGCCGACGTCCGCCTCGAACCCGAACCGGGCGACGGTCGCGTGCCCGCCGTGCGTGTGCTCGGGTCCGATCGCCGCGTCGCCGGGCTCGACCCGACCGCCGGGGAACACCCACATGTTCGGCATGAAGGCGCTGCCCTTGTGGCGCTGCACCATGAAGACCGAGAAGCCCCGCGCCTCGGGGCGCAGCAGCAGGAGCGTGGCCGCGGGCGACGGGCTCATTCAGCGCCGCGCGCGACGACGCAGGAGCGCGAGCGCGCCGAGCAGACCAAGCGACACGGGCGCCATCGACGCGTCGTCACAGCCGCAGGCGTAGGCCTTGGGGTCGGCGACCGTGACGGGCTGGAAGGGCTCGCCAAAGTCGCTGTCGTCGATGTCGCCGCGGGGGATGTCGGTGTCGCAGAACCCGTCGTCCTCGTACACGTCGAGGAAGTCCGGGTGGCCGTCGCAGTCTGCGTCCGCGAAGCCCTCCTGGGCGTCGGTGGCGCCGTCCTCGTCGGAGTTGGTGTCGACGTGGTTGGGCAGCGTGTCGCCGTCAAAGTCGGCGGCGCCCTCCTGCGCGTCGGGCAAGCCATCGTCGTCCGAATCCAGGTCGCCGTAGGCCGGCCGGCCGTCGAGGTCGGGGTCGGTCACGCCGTCCAGCCCATCCGGGATGCCGTCGTCGTCGGAGTCGGTGTCGAGCAGGCCGATCACGCCGTCGCCGTCCCAGTCGGCCACGTCCTCGAGCTTGTCGGCAAGCCCATCGCCGTCGGAGTCCGGGTCGAGGTTGTCGGTCAAGCCGTCGCTGTCGTGGTTGCCGGTGCCTTCCACCGCGTCGGGCCAGCCGTCCGCGTCGGAGTCGAGGTCGTCCTCGGCCAGGTTCGGGTCGGTCTCGTAGTCGTCGACCTGGCCGTCGTGGTTGCGATCCTCCAGCCCATCGTCCAGCCCGCCGCCGTCGCTGTCCTCGTCGGTGGGAGACGTGGTGGTGGACGGGTCCGCGTCGGCCACGAAGCACGGGCCGCCAAAGGAGCCACCGATGGGTGCGGTCAGCCCGCGCTCGACCGAGTCCGGGACGCCGTCATGGTCGCCGTCGCAGTCGTGCGGCGCAGCGTCGTCCACGTCGGGGAGGCCGTCGCCGTCGGCGTCGTCGGGGGGCGGCACGTCGGCCCACGCGAGCGTCGGCGTGAGGCTGAAGGCGAGCAGAAAGGCGAACGGACGCACGTGACCTCCGGGCCCACAGCATAGCGCGCGACGAACCCGCCGCACGCGGGATAAGCTCCGCGCCAAAGACGGGACCCGATGCTGCCCCTCCTCCTCGCCCTGCTCTCCCCCGCCCTCGCCGACACGCCCGTCGACGTCCTCACGCCCGAGCTGCGCGCCCGGTTCGAGGCCGCCGAGTCCGCGTGGCAGGCAGGCGATCTCTCCACCGCCGAGAAGGCCTTCGCCGAGGTCACGACCGGCGCGCCGGAATTCGACCGCGCGTGGCGGCGCTCCTGCGGCGTGCTGCTGGAGGAAGGCCGCGTCGACGACGCCGTCGCCAACTGCCGCAAGGCGGTCGGGCTGGTGTCCAGCATCGAGAACCGCACCGGCCTCGGCATCGGCCTGTTGCAGATGGACGACGGCCAGAACGAGGCCGGCAAGCTGTTCGAGGCCGTGGTCAAGGAGTCCCCCGACTACATGCCGGGCTGGCAGGGCCTGTGCACCTGGGCGCTCGACTCCGGCAAGGGCGAGCCCCTCACCCGCTGCGTCACCGTGCTGGAGGCCAACGCCCCTGAGACCGCGGGCACCTTGTTCTACAAGGCGCTGCTGCTGGCCGACCAGGGCAAGCTGGACCCCGCCGTGAAGACGCTCGACTGGGCCGAGCAGAAGGGCCTGCCCGGTGACCTGATGGCGCGGGGCTCCGAGTGGATCCAGAAGCGCGCCGAGATGGCCAACCAGACCACCGCCGGCGAGAAGGGCGAGAAGGGTCGCCACGACGCCAGCGCCTGGAAGCTGTCCGACCTCATCCCGTTCGGCGTGCTCGCGGCGCTGGTCCTGGCCGTGGGCGTGCTCGCCTTCGGTCGCGACGACGAGGACGACGCCAAGCCGCCCCCTCCGCGCGACCCGTCGCCGCCCGAACCGCCGGCCCAGCCGCCGTCCGACGCGCCCAGCGCAGGCTGAGCGCCGGGGCCGCCTAGCGGCGGGTGAGCTTGCCGCTGCAGCCGTCCGGACCGGAGAGGGTGAGCTTGTCCTCGCCGTCCCAGCCGACCACGTAGTTGTCGTAGCGGCGGGGCTCGCAGCCCTCGGACACCACCACGGGGTCCGCGCCGCCAGCCAGCGTCTGGATCGTCTGCTCGGACGTGCAGGTCAGCGTGGTGAGCAGGTCCTGGGCGCCGCCCTTCGACTGGAGCTCGAGGCTGACATCGAACTCGATCGCGACGCGGGTCTCGTCACCCGCGATGCTCACGAACGAGCGGTCCTGGGTTCCCGTGCCGACGTAGGCCAGCTTGCTGTCGTGCTCGAGGGTGAGCTCCACATCAAACGGGACCTGGTCGCAGTCCAGGTCACCGACCCACGTGCCCTCCACGCCAGCCGAGCAGCCGACGAGGGACACCGACACCAGAGCAAGAGCCAGGGCACGACGCATGGTCCACGACCTCCAGGCGTCGCCCTAACGCAAGGCGGGGGATGGGTCGCGTCGGGTCACGCGCCTCGACGAGCGCGGCGCGCGTCGATAACGACGGCGTGGGAGGTCCCAATGCGCAACAAGCTTCGCCTCGGACTCGTCACGGTCGCGCTCGTAGGGTCCACGGCATGCAGCTGGTTCGCAGCTTGGCAGGATCCCAACGTGAAGCCCGGCGCGGCCGCCGTCGCCGAGAAGCCCACCTGCCGCCCCAAGGAGATGGACGCGCGCGGTGCGCCGCCTTGGAAGGTCGGCGACACCACCCCCGCCGGCTGGAAGGTCGCTGCGGTGGACGTGACGAACATGGAGTACATCCGCGTGGGCTTCGAGAAGGCCGGCGTGAGCAGCACCGTCGAGGTCGCGTTCAACGACGCCGGCGCCGGTGACTGGTCCACGGACAAGTACAAGCTGATGCCCGCCCCAGAGCAGACGCCCCCCGAGGCGCTGCTGACCGACGCCATGGCGCAGCTCAAGACCTTCTCCGCGGCCGAGACCGGCGCCCCCTTCGTGAAGAAGGTCGCCGCCGAGCAGGACCCGTTCTTCGGGCTGCCTCCGTGCCCATAGTCGCGCTGTGGCTGGCGCTGTCGGCGCCCGCGCTGGCGGCGTCTGGCTACTACGCGCCGCAAGACGTCGCGGTCGCGTCCCAGCAGTTCGCCCGCGCTCAGGCCACGGCCGGCGCCAACTTTGCCTCGCTCCAAGCCCGCGCCGACGCGCTCGCCGCGGCGCTCGTTCGGTACGAGACCGCGCTCGACCTTCTGGGCTCGGACGCCCCCGCCGATCAGCGCACCCGGCAGCGGGACCTGCAGCGCCGCTACCTTCGTGAGCAGGCCGTGATCTCCGCGTTCGCCAACGATCAGGCCGACGCGTTCGGCGCCGCGTTCGAGGCCGCGCTGAAACGCGCGATCGCCGCGCGTGACCTGGTCGAGTGCCACACCGAGGCGCCTTCGCTGCGCATGGGCCCCAGCTTCTCGCGCGCCGCTCCCGTCACCTGCAGCGGCGCCGACGAGAACGCGCACATCGCCGCGCGCATGGACGCCGACCCGCAGCTGACGCGCGCGCTGGAGGGCCTGCTCTCGTCTGGCTGGCCCTCGTTCAGCCTGGCCTCCACGCCCCAGCCCGCGGTCGGCGGCGCGGGCGCCAGCGTCGACCTGCTGACGCTGTTGGAGCAGGGCGCCCCCGACGCGCTGCGCACCATCACCGAGGCCGACGAGGACGCCCGCGAGGCCTTCCAGTCCGCGATCGACGACGGCGCGAGCACCGAGGCGCGCGCCAAGCTGATCGATCAGGCGCACGAGGTCACCACCCGCACCGCGCTTCGCCGCGCCGCGCTAGCCGGCCCCGTGATCCAGGCGGTCGAGGACCTGCGGAAGAAGCTCCCGAAGTTGGGCATCGCCGCGGACTTTGGCTGGTGCGTCCAGCCTGTCGTGTTCGGCGGCTGCACGCCCACGCCCATCTCGGCGGACGCGGCTGCGGCGCTGGCGGCGCAGTCCAAGGTGGCCGCGGCGCTCGACCACGCGAACGCCGCGCGCCTGTAGGACGCGCGGCGCCACGCTGGGGACCGCCGCGCGCCTGTAGGACACGCGGCGCTCAGCGTCGGCTCACTCGCGGGTGAACACCGCGTCGCGGTCGTTCTTGCAGTCGGGGACGGAGCTGTCGGCCATGAACGCCTCGGCGTTCTGGTAGCCCTCTTCCAGGCTGTCGGTGATGAGCGAACGCATGGCGTCCGGACCCAGGCCGATGCTGATCTCGGGCCAGATGGCGTACATGCGCTTGGTGGTGGTGCCGTCCTCGATGTAGATCTCGCAGGTGAACGACTGGCGGAACTCGTTGGAGCCACCGTCGGCCACGGCGATCTTGTCGGCCCAGGCGCGCGCGATCATCACGTGACGGCCGTCGGTCGTGTCGAACGTGCGGAAGTCCTTGTAGAGGTCGTACCAGCCGGACGCGATGAACGACAGCTCCTTGCGGACCTCGTTCGTGCTGCGCGCCACGTCGGTGGTGCCCGCGTTGAACGCGTCGACGTCGGTGCTGTACGTGCGGGTGTACGACACGGTCGAGTCCGACTCGATGCAGACCTGGTTGGGCTGCATGGCGGCGGACTTGTTGGCGGCGAAGTCCTTCTTGGACAGGCCGAACGCGACGACCGAGGTCTGGTCCGCGGTGTTGGTGCCGGGCGGTTGCACGGCGCCGCCCAGGAAGGATTCCGGCAGCGGGTCGATCGAGAACGAGCGCTCGTCGAGGTTGGCCGAGTCGAGCTTGACGCCCTGGCTGACGAGGCCGGCCTCAAGCGCGTCGATGTACGCCGGCAGGTCCGCCGTGTTGTCGTCAAAGTCGCGGAAGAGCGCGGGCATCACCTGCGCCAGCGACAGGGTGCTGGGGTCGGACGTGTCGGTGTCGTTGTCGTCCGTGAGCGTGGGGGGCGGCTTGCAGGCGGTAGCCACGAGCGCGATCAGGCCGAGGGTCAGGAAACGGGAGTTCATCGTTCCTCCAAGAACGGTTCGTGCGTAACCCAAATGACAGGCGTGCAAACAGGTCACCCGCCGATCGTTCGAACTCCCGGAAGGACGCCGTGACCGCTTGATCCTGGCGGGATAGCCGGGCGCGCTGGAGGGCACATGACGGCACACGGAACGGGTCGGCGCAACGCCATCACCTCGCTGCTCAAGGGCGCGGTCGCAGGCGGCACGGTGACCGTCACCGGGTGGGTGAAGACGTCGCGCTTCGGCAAGAACGTCAGCTTCGTGCACCTGTACGACGGCTCCTCCACGCACACGGTGCAGGTCGTCCTCACGCCCGAGCAAGCCGAGGCGAACAAGGCGCGCCTGGGCGTGGGCGCGGCGGTGAAGGTCACGGGCACCTGGTCCGCGTCGCAGGGCGGCGAGCAGGCGTTCGAGGTCCAGGCCACCGACGTGCAGATCGTCGGCGACTGTGATCCGGAGTCCTTCCCCATCCAGAAGAAGGCCACGTCGCTGGAGAACCTCCGCACCATCGCGCACCTTCGGCCGCGCACCAACACCTTCCAGTCCACCTTCCGCGTGCGCAACGCGGTGTCGTGGCACATCCACCGCTTCTTCCAGGAGCGCGGCTTTCAGTGGGTGCACACGCCCATCATCACGACCAACGACGCCGAGGGCGCCGGTGAGCTGTTCGAGGTGAAGGTCGGCGACGAGCCCTTCTTCGGCAAGAGGACCTTCCTGACCTGCTCGGGCCAGCTCGCGGTCGAGAACTTCGCGCAGGCCTTCACGGACGTCTACACGTTCGGGCCCACCTTCCGCGCCGAGCACAGCCACACCGCGCGCCACGCCGCGGAGTTCTGGATGATCGAGCCCGAGATCGCGTTCGCGAACCTCGACGACGTCATCGCGCTCGCTGAGGACTTCATCAAGGACGTCTGCCTGAGCACCATCGCCCAGTGCCCGGACGACTTCGAGTTCTTCGACAAGCGCATCGAGCCCGGCAACCTCGCCCGCGTGAAGGAGGCGCTCTCCAAGCCCTTCGCGCGCGTCACCTGGCACGAGGCGGTCGAGATCCTCTCCAACGTGAAGGGCCGCACCTGGGAGTTCCCCGTGGGCCCCGGCATGTCGCTGCAGTCGGAGCACGAGCGCTACCTGGCCGAAGAGCACTTCAAGGGCCCGGTCTTCGTGACCAACTACCCGAGCGTGCAGAAGGCCTTCTACATGCGCGAGGACGACAACGGCGAGACCGTGTCGGCCACCGACCTGCTGGTCCCCGGCATCGGCGAGATCATCGGCGGCAGCCAGCGCGAGGAGCGCCTCGACGTGCTCGAGCGCCGCATCAAGCAGTTCGGCCTGCCTGTCGAAGAGTACTGGTGGTACCTGGATCTGCGCCGGTTTGGCACCACGCCGCACGGCGGCTTCGGGCTGGGCCTGGAGCGCCTGATCATGTGGCTCACCGGCATGAAGAACATCCGCGACGTGCTACCGTACCCGCGTACGCCGGGCAGCGCGGAGTTCTGATCCCCTCCCGCGCCGTGCTCCGGGAGGCGGCGTGACCAGGCCGTTCGTGAACTGGGCGCGCAACGTGCGCAGCGCGCCCCGCGCGTGGGCCGCGCCGCCGAACGAGGCCGACGTGGTCTCGTTGGTGCAACAGACCCGCGCCCGCGGCGGTCGCCTGCGCGTGTGCGGGTCGCGGCATTCGTGGTCGCCCCTCGCCGCGTCAGACGACGTGCAGGTGGAGCTGTCGGGCTTGAGCGACGTCGTCAGCGTGGACGTCGACCGGCAGACCGTCACCGTGCAAGGCGGCTGCACGCTGCGCACGCTCAACGAGGCTCTTGGCCGCCACGGTCTGGCCATGCCGATCCTGGGCTCGATCACCGAGCAAGCGATCGCCGGCGCGGTCGCCACCGGCACGCACGGCTCCAGCCTGCGCCACGGCAACCTGGCGTCGCTGATCCAAGGCCTGCGCTTGGTCGACGGGCGCGGGGAGCTCGTGGAGATCGGGCCCGACGACCCGCGCCTGCCCGGCGCGCGCGTGCACCTGGGCGCGCTCGGCGTGATCACCGAGGTGACGCTCGGCGTGGACCGCGCGTTCGGCCTGGTCGAGACGCGCACGCGTTTGCCGCTCGACGAGGCCGCGGACGCGCTCGCCACCCTCTCCGCGACGCACGAGTACGTGAAGGTCTGGTGGCTGCCGCCGTGCGACGACGTGCTCGTCACCACCTACCGGCGCACGAACGAGCCCGTGGCGCGCAGCCGCGTGGAGGCCGTCTGGGAGCGCGTCGCCAACGCCACAGTGTTCCCCGCCCTGCTCGGCGCGGGCGGCGCGATCCCCGCGCTCATCCCGTCGATCATGCGGCTGGTCGATCGGGTGCACTTCCTCCCCGGCACACGCTCCGGCAAGAGCGCCGAGATGTTCACGCTGGTCATGCCGCCGCGCCACCAAGAGACCGAGCTCGCCTTCGACTCGGCCCACGCCGGCGAGGCGCTGCGCGCGATGCGCGATCTGGTGCGCGCCAGCGGCGTGCGGCTCGACTTCTTGAGCGAGCTGCGCTTCGTGAAGGGCGACCACAACTGGATGAGCCCGGCCTACGGTCGCGACACCTGCCAGCTCGGCATGTACGCCACGCACAGCCCGGACATCCCGCGCGCCTTCGCCGCCTTCCGCGAGCTGGGCCGCGCCTGGGACGCGCGCCCGCACTGGGGCAAGTCGTTCGAGACCACGCCCGAGGAGATCGACGCGCTCTACCCGCGCGCCTCCGACTTCCGCACGCTCGCCGCCGATCTGGATCCCGACCGCGTGTTTCGCAACCCGTTCGTCGACTCGATCCTCGGCGCGCCGTGAGCGTTCGTCAGAGCGACTCGTGCAGGCAGTCGTCGGCCGCGCAGGTGCCTTCGACGCCCGCCACGCAGCTGCCCGTCAGGCCGTAGAGCGCCGACATCGCGGACGTGGCGCAGTCCTGCCAGCGCAGATCGCCCAACCACCAGGTCTCGTCACAGTCGACGTAGGAGAGCTGCGGCCCCGCAGGCACCCAGCCGGCCGCCCAGCCGTGCGCGTCGTACACGTCGACCGCGAAGCCGTTCGCCTTCACGGTGGCGTGGAGCAGCCCCTCCGTGCCGTCGGCCGAACTGCACGGCGCCAGCAGCTCGGGCGTGCACGCGCCGGCCACGTGGGCCGCGCGGATCGCGTCGATCGCCGCCGCGTCGGGGCGGGGCAGGTCGAGCTTGGTGCTCTCGTCGACGCACACGCCCTCTTCGATGTGGCAGTCGGTGGAGAGCTGCGGAGGGCAGTCGGCGTCCGCGCCGATCCCGTCAGAGTCGGTGGCCGGCGACGGCCCCGCCGTGTCGCGAAACCCAAAGCCCGTGTCCGGGAACGTGTCCATGCCATGACGGCACGCGGTCAGCGCCAAAAGAGCCCACCCGGTCCACCGCATCGTCGCCTCCCCAGCGTGCCTACCGTAGCCTAGCGCTCCGGGAGTTGGCGATCGGGGCGTTGCGTCATACCGGCATTGCAGCTTTAAGGAGCCCGACCATGACCACGCCCCCCGACGATGACCTGATGATGCGGCCCCGCGGGATCAGCGGCGCCGCTGCCTTCGTGATTGGCGTGGTCGCGTTCGGCGTAGGCCTCGGCGTCGGCGGCGAGCTCGGCATGTACATGAAGGAGCCGGAGATCCAGATCGTCGAGAAGCCGCGCGACCTCAACGCGGAGGAGCTGACCGCCGCCTGCGCGCCGCTGCTGCAGACCGCGGACGCCAAGATGGAGGAGGTCAACGCCAAGGTGTCCGACCTCCAGGGCCAGGTCACCAGCCGTGAGACCGAGGTGGCCGAGCTGGAGGCCAAGGTCAAGAAGGGCGCCAAGCTCTCCGCCGACCAGGCCCGTCGCCTGGACGAGGCCAAGAAGGAGCTGGGCTCGCTCAAGCAACAGCTGCAGCAGGCTGAGGAAGAGAAGGCCCAGCTCGTCGTGCAGCTCGCCGAGACCCAGACCAAGCTCGACGGCCAGGTCGTCGAGACCGAGAAGGCCAAGGGCGACGCCACCACGCAGCGCTGGTTCACCTTCGCTAAGGACGCGCAGATCAACATCTGCGAGAAGGGCAACCGCAAGGTGCTCGGCAAGTGCCGCGACACGGTCGACCTCACGGTCCGCAAGTTCCGCACCGAGTTCGAGCGCTGCGTGCGCGACGGTCAGGAGCAGCCCAGCCTCAAGGAGTCCACGAAGGGCGAGCGCCTGCCGGAGTACGCGCGGTGGCTCGACAACGACGACAAGATCACCAAGGGCTGGTACATCCTGCTCTGTGACCCGTCGCTGCCCGAGGCGGGTACGGTCGAAGCGCCGCTGTAGGGTCCGCTCGAGCGCGCGGCCTACTTGGGCAGCGCGCCCAGCGCCTGCTCCAGCGCGGTCGCCGCGATGCGGTGCCCCGCCGCCGACCAGTGCTGCACGACGATCAGCGACTCGCCGCGGGCGGCCGCCTCGTCGAACGCCGGTCGAAGGTCCAGGCAGATCACGTCCAGGCTCTGGCAGACCACGTCGAACGGCGCCGTCGGCACGTCGGCGTAGTGTCCGCCCGGCGTCGGCGTCGGCATGAACACCAGGATGGGCACTGCCCCCGCCGCGCGCGACTCGGTCACCACGGCGCGCAGGATCGCCTCGGACAGCGCGTTGGACGCGCGCCAGTCTGGCTTCACCCAGCCGGTCTGACGCGCGAGCGCGCCCAGCACGTCGAACGTCTTGATCCGCCGTCGGTCCGCGGCGGCCATCGCCTCAAAGTCGGGGACCGGTACGCCGGTGAGTTCGAGCCCGTGGTCGCCCAGCAGGAAGCGCGGCTTGCGCGCGTACATGAAGTCGTGGTCGTTGCGCTCCATGTCTGCGTAGACGTGGCCGAAGATCACGACGTCCGGGTGGAGCGGCAGGCCGCGCTGACGAAGCTGGAGCAGCGCCTGATCCTGACCGTAGCCGGGCACGCCGTAGTTCAAGATCTCCCAGTCGGGCAGGTCGCGCTCGGCCATCGCGGTGAACACGTCGTCGTCGCCCACCTCCATGCCGAACAGGAACGAGTCCCCCACCGCCACCGCCCGTCGGAGGCCGCGGATGCGATCCAGGCTGACCGGCTGCGTGCGTCGCGCGCCGCTCGGCTCGATCGTCTCGGCGGGCCAGCGCACGTTCCCCTCGCCCAGCCGCACGTGCGCGCCGGGCTCGTTCTCCCAACCGAGCGTCGGGCTCCAGCTGCGGTAGGGGCCGAGCGTCCCGTTCCAGACCATCGACGGCACCCGCGGGTCCCTGGCGTCCCCCAGCACCGGCAGGTGCCACGGCGACACCACCAGCAGCACACGAACGAAGAGCTCCAGCAGGGCCGCCCACAACGTCACCAGCAGCGCGACGTACACGACGCGCTTGAGAGGCTGGGACGGCTCGGTGGGCTGGGACAGGCGGGCTCCGCGGCGCGCGCGACGACCGAGTCTAGCACCGCGACCGAGCCGACCTCGGGCCAGCGTGAAGGTTCTAGACGTGCACGCGCGCGCCAGACGGTCTAGACCGGGCTTTCAAAGCATATCCAAACCTTGTTCTTTCTGTGTGGAGTTCGCATGCCTCCGTCCCTTCGACACTCCGTCGCCGCGCTGATCTTTGGCGTGCTCGCCGGCTGCCAGACTGGCGACGACGCCACCGGCGACACGGACGCAGACACCGACCTGGCCGTCGCCGTGGCCGGGAGCTGCGCGTACGTGAACACGTTCTCCAAGGCCGACGAGTGCAAGGAGTACATCGGCGCGGGCTGGACCACCGAGTCCGCCACCGCCGACTGCGCCGCGCCGTTGGTGGGCGCGGACCCCGGCCTGTTCACCGAGGCCGTGGCCTGCGACGACAGCGCCATCTTGGGCAAGTGCCGCGTGAACGCAGGCAACGACGACGAGTACGCCATCGTCAGCCCGGGCACCAACGCCGACGATTGCTCCGGCGCGGCGCTCGGCTGCGGCTTCGCCAACGGCGTGTTCGAGCCCTCCGCCCTGTGCGACGGGACGTCCGGCGGCGGCGGTGGCGGCGGCGGCGTGTTCACCCCGTTCGAGCAGACCTGCCAGGATCCGCTCCCCGGCGAGCCCGTTGGCGCCAGCGAGGGCGGCCAGGTCTGCACCTGGGGCGCCATCTCCGCCTGCACGGAGGAGGGCCGCAACTTCAGCGAGTACGCCTCGTGCGACGCCGTGCTCTCGCAGCGCCCGTACTACGGGGCCGACATCCCCTACGACACGCCCGCCAACGACCCGCGCCTGTCGGACTCGGCCTACATGGGCGAGATGGACTGGGTGACCGACCAGGTCAAGGCCTGCGCCTGCCTGTGCTGCCACTCGTCGGCGCTCCCGCCCGACGGCCCCAGCGGCTGGAACATCGACGCCGGCCCGCTGTGGATCGACATGCTCGACAACGACGGCCTGGCCGTGCTCGCAGGCTGGGTGGACTCCACCGCGTTCGGCGCGTTCCCGCCCGAGGACAACAACGGCTTCGACCGCTCCACCACCGGCCTGCCCACCAACGACATCCCCCGCATGCTCGCGTTCCTGGAGTCCGAGCTGGCCCGCCGCGGCCTGGACCGCGCGGACTTCGCCAACACCGACCCGTTCGGCGGCCCGCTCTACGACCAGCTGGTCTACGAGCCGTCGCCCTGCACCGCCGGTGAGGGCGTGGCGGCCGACGGCACGGTCACCTGGAACGGCGGCGCGGTCCGCTACCTGTACGTTCTGACGGCAGACGCCAGCGCGCCGGGCGTGCCGCCCAACCTGGACACGCCCGCCGGCACGCTGTGGCGCCTGGACGTGGCGCCCACCGACGACGCGATCGCCAGCCCGCTGACCTACGGCACGGTGCCGGCCGGCATGACGCAGAAAGTGCCCGAGTCGGGCGCCCCGCCCGCGCTCGTGTCCGGCACGACCTACTACGTGTACGCGCTCAAGGACATCTACCAGCCGCTGACGCGCTGCCTGTTCGTCGCGCCGTAGAGGTGACCGCGCCGTGCGGCGGGGCCTACGAACGGTACCCGTCGCGCCGCAGCGCGGAGCCGACTCGGCGCGGTGCCCACGAACGACGCCCGCCGCGACCGGCCGACTAGTTCCCGTCGCGCTCGCCCCACTCAAAGCCGCGCGCGTAGGCGGCGTCGATCCAGCCGCGGACGTCGTCGCCCGCGCCGATCTCCTGCGCGACCTGCATCGCGCGCTGCATCGCCTCCGGGCCGCCCACGCCGAGCGAGTGCATGTCGAGGCGGTCGAGCCCCGCGCGCCGCGCCGCCAACCTCTGGAGCGCGGGCATGAGCTGCCGGTTCCCACCGAACGCGCCGCAGCCCCAGAAGCCCGAGTGCATCACCACCCGCACGCCCTCGCCGTGCAGGTGCTGGCTCACCACCCGCGCCGCGGAGAACGTGGTGACCGCCGTGGCAAGGACGCGGCGGATCTCGTCGCGCGAGTAGCGGCCGTGCCCGCCCTGGGGTGCGGCCATGGCGGCGAGGTTCGACACGGTGGGCGGCTGGAGCACGCTCGTCGCCTCACGCACCACCTCCCACGGCGCCGCGGCGAAGCGGTGGCCGTAGAGGCCTTGTGGCGCGCCGGGGCGCGGGGCGGTGTCGATGCTCAGGCGACGCTCGGCGCCTGCGACCAGGATGGGCGTCGCGCGGCCCTCCGCCTCGGTGAGCGCGGGGAAGTGCTCGTCGAGCATCCAGTCGCGCACCGACGCCAGGATCGGGTGCTCAGCGATCTGCATCTCGTCCTGCGCGAAGAGCGCGCCCGCGTGGAACCCGAACACGTCCGCGTCGGCGAAGTTGACGTGCCAGTGCACCTCGCCGGTACCGGGCGCCTCGTAGACGAAGCCCTCCGCGCGCACGCGCACCTCGGTCTCCACTGGCGTGGTCGGGACCACCGGGTCCAGGCCCTCCGCCCAGCGCGACACGTGGAGCGAGCCGCTGCCCGCGCTGCCGTCCGGGTTGGCCAGCTGGCGCAGCAGGCGCTTGGTCGGGTGGCGCGCAGGCGCGGGGAAGCCGACGAACACGGCGTCGGCGAGGAGCGTGCGCTCGGCGAGCAGGCGGTCGGATCGGATCACGGGAGTCCCCCTGACCCGACCCTATCCCGTCACTTCACCTTCACCGCGTCGGCCAGCTCGGCGTACAGCCACACGTTGGTGACCAGCATCTTCTCGAACACACCCAGGTGCAGGCTCTCGTTCGGGCCGTGCGCCGTGGACAGCGGGTCGAGGACGCCGTTGAGGATCAGCGGCAGGTCGCCGAAGCGACGGCCGAACATGGCGACGAACGGGATGGTCCCGCCGATGCCGATCTGCACCAGCTTGCGGCCCCAGGCGCGCTCGTAGGCGCGGTCCGCGGCCTCAAAGGCCGGGCCCTGCGGGCGGTACAGCCAGCTCTGACCCCAGCCCGGCTTGGCCTCCAGGGTGACGCGCACGCCCTGCGGCGGATCGACCAGCAGCGTCTCGCGCAGCGCGGCCAGCATCTCGTCGCCGGTCTGGCCGGGCGCCAGGCGCACCGACAGCGTGGCCGAGCAGCGCCGGCGGATCGCGTTCTTCTTCTTCTCGACCGGCGGGATGCTCGTGGCGAGCACGGTCACGGCGGGCTGCCACCACACCCACTCCGCGGCCGACCGGTCGCGCTCGGGGAGCGGCGACACGTCGTCGAGCAGGTGCGCGCCTTCACGCACGGTGTCGGGGCCCAGCGGCACCAGACGACCGGCCTGCTTGCGGGCCTCGTCCACCGGCACGCGCGCCACCTTCATGCGGCCGTCGCCGTCGATCAGGCGATTCACGAGCTGGAAGATCGCCAGCGTCGGGTCCGGCGCCATGCCGCCCCAGATGCCGGAGTGCACGTCGGCCTGGAGCGCGTCGCAGGTCAGCTCGACCTCCAGCAGGCCACGCAGCGACACGGTCAGGCCGGGCACGTCGACCGCCGGGTTCTCGCAGTCGGTCAGCACCATCACGTCCGCCTCGAACGCGTCCGGGTAGGCGTCGATGAAGCGCTCCAGGTACGGGCTGCCGATCTCCTCCTCGCCCTCGATCAGCAGGCGCACGTTGCACGGCAGGCTGCCGGTCACGTCGAACCACGCCTTCATCGCCGCCAGGTGCGACAGCCAGCCACCCATGTCGTCGGACACGCCGCGCGCGTAGACGCGGTCGCCCTTCTGCACCATCTCGTGCGGGCGGGTGGCCCACTCCGGCTCGCCCACCGGCTGCAGGTCCAGGTGGCCGTAGATCAGCACCGTGGGCTTGCCGGGGCCGGCACCCATCCACTCGGCGGCCACCGCGGGCATCGCCACGTCGCCTTCGACCGTGACGTCGAGCACGCGCGCGCGCGCCATGCCGAGCGCGGTGAGGTCGTCCCGGATCTTCTCGGCCAGGCGGCGCACGTCCGCGTGGTTCGCCGGCTGACAGGAGATGGCGGGGATGGTGAGGTAGCCGCGCAGCTGGTCGAGGGCGGCGGGGAGCTGGGCGCGGACGCGCTCGGCGACGGTGGTGACGACGGTGGTGTCCATGGGGTCTCCAGGCGCCCCGCGTAGCCCGGCGCCGACGAACGCGGCACAAGGGACGCAACCCCTCGCGTCACCGGAGGTCCCGTGCGCCTCATCCCCCTGCTCCTGCTGCTCGCCGCGTGCTCCAACGGGTCGTCGGACGACAAGACCGACACCGACGACACGGTGGTCGCGGACACCGACGCGGCCGACACCGACGCGGCCGACACCGACATCACGCCGGACCAGCCCACCTGCCCGGAGGGCGCCGAGCACGCGGTCCTGACCACCAAGGGCTGCGTCCTGGGCACGGCCACCGACGAGGGCGAGGCCTTCCTGGGCATCCCTTACGCCAAGCCGCCGGTGGGCGACCGCCGCTGGAAGCGCCCCGAGTCCATCTCGCCCTGGTCCGAGCCGCTGACCGCCAACGACCCCGGCCCCGTCTGCCCGCAGACCAACGGCACCCCCACCGGCACCCTCGACCCGCTCGACGGCGACGAGGACTGCCTGCGGCTCAACGTGCTGCGACCCGCGGGCGCGTCCGGCCTGCCCATCCTGTTCTTCATCCACGGCGGCGGGAACGTGGACGGCGCGGGCAGCGAGGACCTGTACCTGGACAACCCCGGCCTCGCGAAGAACGCCATCCTCGTCACGCACAACTACCGCCTGGGCCCGCTGGGCTTCTTGGCGCACCCCAAGCTGTCGCTCGAAGACCCGGAAGGGGTGAGCGGCAACCAGGGCCTGCGCGACTCGATCCTGGCGCTGAAGTTCATCCGGGACAACGCCGCGGCGTTCGGCGGCGACCCCGACAAGATCCTGCTGTTCGGCGAATCCGCGGGCAGCATCGACGCGTGCGCGCTGTGGCTCTCGCCTGAGACGCAGGGCTGGTTCGCAGGCGTGATCGGCGAGTCCGGGCCCTGCACCAGCCTGCGCACGCCGCTCAAGGGCGCGCTGAACTCCGGCGAGTCGTTCGGCCAGCGCTTCGCCACCGAGGCCAGCTGCGACACCGAGACCGACGTGCTCGCCTGCCTGCGCACGCGCACCGTCCACGACATCCTCCGCTACCTGCCCGGCCGTCAGGGCCCGGTCGGCGACGGCGAGGACTACGGCCCCGTCATCGACGGCAAGGTGCTGCCCAAGAGCGCCAAGAAGGCGGCGGCCGACGGCGACGTACCGAACGTGCCCATGATGCTGACGGTGAACGCGGACGAGGCCACGCTGTTCATCCCCGCGGACTCGATCGCGGACGACGGCGCGTACAAGGCGGCGCTGCTGCCCTACGCGATCCTCTACGGCCTCCCCAGGCCGCTGACCGACGGCGTGCGGACGCTGCACGACGCGTGGGACCCGGTCGACTACGGCGGCGACGCCAACGCCGCGTTCCGCGCCTTCAACACCGACGCGCTGTTCGTCTGCCCGACGCGGCAGTGGCTCAACCTCATCGCGCCGCACGCGCCCGCGTACGGCATGTACTTTGCGCGGCCGCTGCTGGGATCTGAGCCGCTGGGCGCCATCCACGGGGCCGAGCTGCCCTACGTGTTCGGCACGATCACGCCGTTCGCCGCCGCCGAGGACCTGACGCTGTCGACCACGCTGCAGGCCGCGTGGACCAGCATGGCCTCCGGCACGCCGAGCATCGCAGGCGTGGCAACCTGGCCGACGATCGACGCGGGCTGGGTGCAGGTCGGCGCCGACGCCAGCGTGAGCACAATCGACGATCTGGAAGCGGAGAAGTGCGCGATCTTGGGGATGTGAGCGCGCCTCGCCGCTACTCCGGCGGACCGTCGTCCAGGCCGATCGTCCACGCGTCACCCACCGGCAGCTTGGACAGGCGCGCGTACCAGTCGGACGTGGGCAACGTCTCGAACGGCTTGAGGCCGCGCGTGCCGCGGACCTCCAGGTACTCGCGGCGCGGGCCGATGCACTGATCGCGGGCGGCGCAGCCGCGGCACACCTCGGGATCGTCCGCGCGCGAGCGGCGGTGGTCGGCGTCCATGGTGTCCTTGGGGCGCCACGGCACCAGGTCGGCGATGTCGCGCACCACGCAGCTGGGGAAGCCGCAGGTGCCGGCGATCTCCAAGAGCACACCCACCTCGTCGAGGGTGCGCGCGGCCTCCGTGAGCATGGGGCGCGCGGCCTCCAGGTCCACAAGCCGACGCTTGTACTCGTCGAAGTTGTAGTACTTGCCGGGCTGGCTGTAGTTCACCATGCGCACCGGGTTGTCCGGGTGCTTCTCGACGAACTGCTCGCGCACAAAGCGCGCGTGCTCCGGCAGGTGGTGCACGTTCGCCGTGTCGACGCAGCAGTTGAGGATGACGAACAGGCCCGCGTCGAGCGCCGCGTGGATTCCCTCGACCGTACGGCGGTGCGTGCCCGGGCTGCGCGTGATCGAATCCGACAGCGCCTCGTCGACCGCGTGCAACGAGATCAGCACCGACTTGAGGCCGGCCTCCTTGAGCGACGCGGTGAAGGTGGGCACGCGCAGCTTGATCGCGTTGGTGTTCATGTGGACGGACAGGCCGTGCACGTTGGTGGCGCGCCGGATCAGGTCCGGCAGGTGACGCCACAGCGTGGGCTCGCCGCCGCACACGTTCAGCCGCTGCGCGCCGGCCGCCGCGATCTCGTCGAGCCACTGAAAGACCAGCTCGTCGGGCGGGTTGGGCCAGTCCCGGCCCTCAGGACAGAAGTGGCAGTCCTGGTTGCAGGTGAAGCCGGTCCGCAAGAGCCCGGCGAACCCGCTGTGCGCGCGCTCCAGGTGGCGGAACATGCGGTCGTCCATGGACGCCAGCGTGGCCCAGGTCTTGTGCACCTTGGCGAGCGCCTTGGCCTTGAGCTCCAGCTCGGCGGCGTCCGTGCCCTGGATCAGGCCCACCAGGTGGCGCAGGATGGGCTTGAGGTTCCGGTCCTGGTCCGGCGGGACCACGCCCTCCAGGCGCGCCACGGTGAAGGTCAGCGGCCCAGCCGTCCAGCCAGGCACGTCGCCGGACGTGTGCAGGCGCAGCGACAGCAGCGACCCGCCCGGGCCGCGCACGTCCACGTGGGAGGGCGCCTTGGTGCCCGCCGTGTAGCGACGGCTGGGCGTGATCACCCAGCGCTCATCTACGCCCAGCCAGGGCCGCAGCGCGTCGACGAACGCCGCCGCCGCCTCGGCCAGCTTGGGGGCCAGGTACGGGGTCAGCGGATCAAGGTCGCGAGAGTCAGCACCAGCGTCCGACACGAGGCGGCTCCTGGCGGGCGATCCCGCAAGTCCTGGATTGTAGCTCCCCGCGGGGCCAGGGAGCAACCGGCGCCGACTAGGGGTGACCGATGATCTTCAGGCACAGCCCGTGCGCGATGCCGATCGCCACGCTGGCCGCGACCTCCGGCTGATCGCTCATCATGCGGGTCAGCGCCTCGTGCGAGATCTTGAGGACCACCACGTCGGCGGTCGCCGCGACCACGTCGGCGGTGCGCTCGGTCTCCAGCAGGAAGCCGATCTCGCCGAACACCTCGCCCGGGCCCAGCACGGCCACGCGCTTGCCGTCCCGGCGCGCCTCGACCACGCCGCGGATGATCAGGAACATCTCCCGGCCGCGGTCGCCCTGCTTGACGATGGTGTCGCCGTTCGCGGGCTTCACGTACTGGCCATCCGCCAGCAGCCGCGCCTTGGTGGCCGCGGAGAGGCCGGCCAGGAACGACACCTGCAGCTTGGCCGTGCCCTCGGACGCGCGCGTGAGCTCCTTCCAACGGCTGGAGTCCGGCGTGGGACCCGACGGGGCCACCGCGTCCTCGTCCGGGATGGTGACGCGCAGCTGACGGGCGAGCGGCAGGAAGGGCGACTTGATCGCGGCGAGGCCGTCCACGTCGAGCAGGTCGAGGGACACCGGGAGGCGCGTGCCCTGGTCGCGGTCCGACGACGGCAGGCCGCTCGGCTTGAACCCGACGGCCCGGTACGACGAGATCTCGCGCGGGACGCAGGTGGTGAACACCCAACGGGCGCGACGGTAGGCGGCGTAGCGCACGGCGCCGTGCTTGAGGTCCATCTCCAAGCCCGCGGAGTGCCAGTCCGGGTGGATGACCGCCTCGTCGAGCACCACCGTGTTGCGCGGGTCGGCCGACGCGCTGGGCACGTCGCCCACGCCGAGCATCTTGCAGCGGTCGGCGGGGAGCGGGTGCTCGCCGCCCCAGTGCACGTCGATCATGCCCACGACGTGCGAGTCCGACCACGCGCACAGCGTGGCGCCGTCGCTCTTGGGGTCCGCGGCGTTGTCCGGGTCGTGCCCCGACCGCGAGTAATTCAGGGTCCGAACCTCGCGCCGAAAGCGCGCGATCTCCGCCCGGTCTCTCAGGTCCGCGGCGAACCGCAACTGAACGCTCATGACATCCCCCTTCTTGGCGCCCGTCGTGTTGTCGACGGGACTCTTCAACGCGAGTGGTCGAGGTGCAACGCGCAGATTTCTAGACCGATCCCAGGTACACGACGTGGGTCCTTCCGACGCGCCCCGGCCTGTGGACCGACACGTCGAAACCCGCCTTCTCAAGCCGACTTGGGAACTGGGGGTCGGGCTCTTCCGACCACACCCCAAACACCCCGCCACGATTCAACGCAGCCTTGGCCCGCCCGAGCGCGTTCGGACCGAAGAACGGATCCTCCTTGCGCTGGGTGGCGGCGTGGGGGCCCTCGTAGAGGTCGAGCAGGATGGCGTCGAACGAGCGCGGCGGCGCCGACGCGATCACCTTGGCGACGTCCCCCACGATCACCCGCACGCGCGGGTCGGCGATGGCGTCTCCGGTCAGCGGCCCAAGCGGTCCGCGGCACCAGGCCACCACCGTCGGCGTCAGCTCAGCCACCGTCACCACCGCCTTGCGCGGCAGCGCGTCGAGCGCCGCGCGCAGCGTCATCGCCATGCCCAGGCCCGCGATCAGCACGTGCGGCGACGGGCGATCGGCGACGCGCGCGCAGCCCAGCGTCGCCAGCGCCTCCTCCGACCGCTGCGAGGCACTGTTCATCAGCACCCGGCCGTCGATGGTCAGCACGAAGTCCTTGTCGCCACGACGGCGCAGCTCCAGCTTCCCTTCGGGGGTGGTCTCGGTCGCCAGCAGGGTCCAGGGCTGTGTCATGCGCGCCCGCTATGGGCGCCCAGCGCCGCTGTCCAACCCAGGCGGTCGAACGCGGTACAGGCCAGCCTTCACCGGCACATCCGGGCGATCGGTCAGGCCGCCGCGGTGGGGCGGGAAGGTCGCCGCGCGCACCGGCGTCAGGCGATCCCAAGGCACCGGCGGCGCGTCCGGGGCCAGGTCGTTGTCGCCCACCCAGCGGTAGTCGCCCAGGTCCGTGGGCCCGGTCGACACACGCCACAGGCCCGGGCTGCGCCGCGACGCCCACGCGCACGGGTGCCCGCGGTCGGTCCAGCCCGCGCCCACCGTCACCACCGCGCCGGCCGGGACGTCGTGCAGCGACTCGCGGAGCAGCATGTGCTCCTGCTGCCAGGCCCAGGGAGGGTCGAACGGGTCTGGCGCCCGCACACACGCCGCCACTGCGGCGATCAGCGCCACCAGCCCCAGCGCGCGCGACCGCGACGCGATCCACGACACGCCCAGGCCCGCCGACGCCGCCAGCCAGGGCCACGCCGCCACCTGAAAGCGCGACAGGTCCGGCCGGGGGAGCTGGATGAAGGCCATGGTGTCGATCACCGCGAGCGCGACCAGCAGCAGCCCCGCGCGGCGACCGCGGCGCGTCCCGCCGATCAGCCCCAGCCCCGCGAGCGCGAGCAGCACCCGGGGTGTCCACTGCGGGTCGAGCAGCAGCGCGGGCGACTGCGCGGTCCAGAAGCCGACCCAGGTGTCCGGCAGCAGCCAGATCCCCGCCTGATACCCGCCCAGCGTGCCGCCCTCCTGCGCGAAGGTCGCCAGGTCCGAGACGCGCAGCAGGCCGACCACCAAGAGCAGCGCCGCGGGCGCCCACGCGCGACGCCACAGGAGCGCGGCGCCGATCACCCCCGCGAACGC
This sequence comes from Pseudomonadota bacterium, assembly GCA_947475315.1. Taxonomy (GTDB): domain Bacteria; phylum Myxococcota_A; class UBA796; order UBA796; genus CAIOSP01. The sequence continues at coordinate 58,325 of CANJMY010000006.1, forward strand.
CAGCTGCTCGGGCCGCGTGTCCCCGACCGTGCCCGCCGCCAGCGCCGCCAGCCACAGGCCCAGTCGGTCGCCTCGGAGCAAGCCCAGCACCGCCGCCACCTGGAGCATCGCCACGGTCACGTAGCGGTTCTCGGTGGGCGCCACCGCGAGAGACGCAGGCAGCAGCGCCGCGATCAGCCCCGCCGCCCACGGCGCCCAGCGGTCGCGTGACACGAGCGCCACCACGCCCACCAGCAGCGGCACGGTCAGCGCGCTCACCAGGACATGCAGGTGGTGGACCACGTCCAGGTCGCCGCCGGTGGCACGCCACGCCAGGCCGACCAGCGCAGGCCAGCCCTCGCCGTAGCGCAGGTCGCGCGTGGCGATCATCACGCCCGCGTCGAGCTCGTTGTACGCCTTGCCGGCGTGGATCTGCACCCGCGGCGTGTAGGTCTCCCACCGCGCGACGAGCGCCAGCGCGAACGAGGCCCACGCCGCGCGGTCTCGCGGCAGCGCCAGCAGCACGGCGCCCACGCACGCGAGCACCAGGGCCGTGTCGAGGTGCGCGAGCGAGCGCCCCACCCCGCCCAGGCCGTTGACGATCAGCAGCACGACGACGCAGGCCACCCACAGGCGCCGCCACGCGGACGGCGGCCGCACCGCTCCGATCAGGCGCCGCTCGCCCGTCGCGCCCTCTGCGTCACCACGCCCCGCCTCGCCCACGTGGGTCCCCCCGCAGGTCCGTGTATACAAGAGGACAGAGAGATGGAGGAGCCCATGCGTCGAATCCTGAGCGTCGTCGCCGCCCTGAGCGCGGCGGGCTGCGTCGATCTCCCGGCCGGTTGGGAGGACGCCAAGCGTGTGTCTGACTTCACCCAGGCCGACTGCGACGGCAGCCCCTACGACTCGGACGTACCGGACGTGACCGTCACCGCCACCGCGGACGCGGGCTCAGTGACGGTGTCCGCGGAGCCGCTCCACTTTCGCTGCGCGCAGGACGTGGAGGGCTTCTGGAAGGCTTCGGGCGGCGCGGTCGACCTGCTGGTCCAGCCGATCGACATGAACCCGCGCGCGGTGGCGGGGTGTGACTGCCTGTACCGGATCGACGGGACGATCGAGTCGCCCGACGCGGAGTCGGTCACGGTGTGGCGGCGGTGGGACAACATGAACGACGGGAACGACCCGGTGAAGGAGGGCGAGGCGACGGTCACGGCGCCATGAGCGCGACCCGGTCGACCGCGACCCGGTCGAGCGCGACCCGGTCGAGGGTCGCCACCGCACCACACACGCCCGGCTCGGTCCAGTAGACCTGCGCAACCTCGACGGGCGTTTCGACCGCGCCCCACAGGTACAAGGAGCGGTGGCCTTGCTGCCAGGTCACGTCCCCATCGCCACAGACACCTTCGTCCAGCTGGGTCTGGGACGCGGTCTCGGTCCACGCGGGCAGCATGCCGGTGGCGCTGTCGGTGACGTCGCGGGGAGCCCACGCGATCGTCGCGGCGTCCAAGGCGGTCGCCGCGAGGATGCCATCGCCAGACACGTCGATCTGGCCGTCCTCGGTTCGCAACGAGAAGCGCACCAAGGCCCAGAGCTCGTGTCCGCGCTCGGCGCCGACGACGCTTGGCGGATGATCGAGCCCGCCCAGCACCTCAGACACATCCACCGTGACGGTCGAGTGGGCGAGCAGCAGACCCGGGTAGTCCGCGCCGACCTCGGCGACTGGCCTGTAGGCACGCGAGCCCACCAGGGCGGCGACGTCGTTCGCGGAGAACCCGAACTCGGACACGGAGTCGACCGGGATCGGGGCGTCGGGCGGCGGCAGGTCGCTGGACTCACGCGGGGGGGCGCAGGCGAGGAGCAGCACGAGCGCGAACGGGGTGGCGCGAGTCAGGGGCGGGCGGTGGGGCGCGGGCATGTCAAGGTCCGCCCTGGGATTGCGACGGTGTACCACACGCGTCCTTCCGCGGCGCGCCGCTTCGGCGCAGATCCACACAGGCGCGGAGATTCCTGTCGCGGACCCTGCGCGCACTTCGCTATGTCCGCCCCGTGCCCCCGGAGCCGTCCATGCGCGCCAGACTCCACCTCGCGATCACGCTCCTCGCCTACGGCTGCTCCGACCCAACCCACACCGAGTGCGTCGTCGGCGAGCTGCCCGAGAGCTCCTGGTGTGGTGACGGCGGCACGGACTGCATCGTGCTCGCAGACCTGGTCCAAGGCTGCATGGGCAGCCACACCGAGCAAGACTGCACGGTGGGCCGCGACACGTTCATCCGCGTCCCCGAGAGCGACGTGACCAACCTGTTCTTCCACCAGGACGGGACGCTCGCCGCGGTGCAGAACCTGGACGAGGGCAGCGGCGACTGCGCCGACGACTGGTACGGCCTGGACCTCTCCACATGCGAGCGAATCGGCGAGCCCGAGCAGGTGAACTGCGAGGGGTACAGGGGCGAGGGCGGCTGAGGACGCTCAACGTGACGCCGCGTCGAGCGGGCGCGCCCCTACACCGGCCCCGTCGGCACCTCGCAACACGCCACGACGCGCCCCAGGCCAACATCGGCCCCTCAGCCCACCCGCCTCAAGGCGCCCCCGCCTCCGGCGTCAAGGTCCCATCCGACCCCGCCGGGGCCAGCGGCGCCCCCGTCCCCAGCTGCGACACCACCCGCTCCAGCGGCCAGCGGTTGTCGTCATACCGCTCGATGAGCTTCCCCTGCCCGTCCAGCACCAGCAGCCGCGTGGCGTGCACGATCGCGCCCGACGACGCGTCGATCGTCAGCGCGGCGCGCGCGGCGAGGGACTGCAGCGCGGCCGACTCCACCCGGCCAAAGCGCCACACGTCCGGCTTGGCGCCCACCTTGTCCGCGTAGGCCTGCAGGACCTCCGGCGTGTCGCCCTTGGGGTCGATGGTCAGCAGCAGGATGCGCGCGCCCGCGGGGGCGGCCTGCTGGAGCGCCTGCATGCGGGTGATGGTCGCCGGGCAGAACTCGGGGTTGGGGCAGGTGGTGAACACGAAGCCCAGCGCGGTCCGCGCGCCCTGGCCTGCGCCCAGCGTCCAGGTGCCGCCGCCAGTGACCAGCACGTCGACCCGGTCGAGCGTGTCGCCGACGTGCAGCGGGGCGCCTGCGTCCAGCGCGGCGGGGGGTGCGCCCTGGCCGGTGACGCGCACCTTCTCCATGAACATGCCGCCGTCCTCGACGAGCAGGCGCGCGAGGATCCGATCGCCCTTGTGCACGCCGTCAAAGACCGACGCGTCGTGCGCGCGGAACGGCATGATCATCGGGCCCATCAGGCCCGCGATGTCCTTGTGGTCGACGACGATCTCTGTGGGCGAATTCACGTCCACGACCGTCCCTTCCACGATGAACGCGTGATCTCCCCAGCACCCGGCGAGGAACACACACGCGGCCACGAGTCGACGCATCCGACGCTCCCAGATCGCGCGGGATAGCCACCTGCTCACGCGCGCGAACGGGAACGGATATCCCCCCCGCGTCCTCTTGGAGAGCCCATGCGCCCCCTCGTCCCGGTCCTCGGCCTCACTGTCGCGTTCGTGCTCGGCTGCAGCGGCTTTGGGAAGTCCACCACGGTGCAGGCCGAGCCCACCTGGGCCAGCTACCCCCAGCGCATCGACGCGCTGGTCGGCCACCGCATCCATGAGGCGACCGAGTGGCTGGGCACGCCCACGCTGCAGGAGGACCTGCCCGCGGACGCCAAGCGCTACACCTGGGACTGGCGGATCGGCACGCCCAACCCCACGGCGTTCGACTGCCTGACCGTGATCGAGGCGGACCAGAGCGGCAAGATCACGATGTCCCACGCTGAGGGCTCCCGCTGCATCGGTGTCCCGCCCCGCGGTCGCGCCGATCAGATCGAGGCCGGGACGTCCGCGGAGCCCGTGGTCACGCCCGCGCCCGCCAACGGCGGGCCGCACAAGGACGGCGCCAAGCCCACCACGGCCGCCGCCCCCGCCGGAGAGGAGGGCCCGATCCGCGTGCACCGCGCGGGGAACGTCGACCCGCTCAACGGCGGCTCGCTCGAGCCCGTTGAGGATCCGGGCACGCTGCCGTAGGGCCCGCACGCGCACGCACATGGCCGCAGCGCCGCCGCGACACCGTTGTCGCGATCGCGAAGCGCCAAGCTTCGAAGCCTCAAATCCGCGCCTCTTCCGCCCCAGGGCGTGCGACACCGTGACACGCGGGTCGCGACCGCGCCCCGGCCTAGGCGCCCCAACTCCGCGACGATGCAGTCCACGACGCGATCGTCGTCCTGTGGCACGCGGCCTGCCCACACGCTCCTCGCCGACGCGACAGCCCGTGCCCCACCCTTAAACAGGTCGCGTTGGTGGACGGGGGGCGATCTTGGGAATGGGCCCGAGATCGTCCCCCGTGCCTCGTCCTAGGGTCGCGACGAGCTGGGCCACCTGACCGGCAAGGCTGCGCGCTTCGTCCAGCCGCGGCGCCTCCTCCGCCCCGCCAAACGCCACCTCGACGTGCAGCCAGGCCAGGCGCACCAGCGGCGCCGCCGACTCGCCCAGCTCCGCGGCGAACCAGGACGCCGTGTCCGACGGAGGCAGCCCGTCCGGCGCCACCCACCCCGCCCGACCCATCGCCCGGACGGCCTGATCCCAGGCGCCCGCCACGCCCGCGCGCGGAGGCGTCACGAGCGCGTCGCGGCGGCTGACGAGCCAGCGCAGCACGCCGACAAAGCCCACCACCGCGGCCACCGCCGAGAGCGCCGCGCCCAGCGCGCCCATCAGCGAGGTCAGCGCCGCCAGGGCCTCAGCCTGCCGCGCCCGATCCCAGTCCAGCACCCAGCGACGCCAGAGCGCGTCGACCGGGTCATGCCACGCGCTCGCGACCGGCGGCGCGCCCACCGGCGGACGCGCGGCCTTGGACCACTCGGGCGGCGGCGCGGGCGCGGGAACCTCGGGCGACGCAGGCGGCGTTTGCGTGACCGGCGAGTCGGAGGCGGGCGCGGTCGCGTCGACCGGCACCCAGCCCACGCCGTCCAGGTGCGCCTCGGCCCAGGCGTGCGCGCCCTCGCGGCGAAAGCGCAGCGTGTCGCCGTCGACCTCGCCGTCCGCGAAGCCGGTCGCCACGCGCGCCGGGACGCCGACCACGCGCAGCATCGTGGCCACCGCCGACGCGTACAGTTCGCAGTCGCCGCCTGCGTCGTCGAACAGGAAGGCCGCCAGCAGATCGGCGGCCTGCGGCGCGCCCTGCGCGTAGCGACGCGTCGACACCTCAGCCGAGATCGCCTCGACCCGGGCGATCGGATCGGACGCACCTTCGGTGACCTTGCGCGCGAGCGCGGTGATGCGCGGATCCAGCTCGGGCAGCGCCAGCGCGCGGGCCGTCGCGGACGCGTCGAGCGACTCCGGCCCGATCGGCGCGTCTGGCATGGCCACCACGGTCAGATCGACCGGGCCCTCCACGCGCGTGTGCCAGCCTTCGGCGCCGTCTTGCCACAGCGACGGATCGCCGACCGACACGACGCCCGGCGGCACCAGCGCCACGCCGCCCAGCGCCGCGTGGTGCACGCGCAGCGTCACGCCGTCACCCGTCGCGAGCCACGGCGGATCATGGCGGGTGTCGTCCACACCCCAGCGCACGCCGTCGAACACCGTCAGGCCAGACGAGCGAAGCACCATCGGACGCGCGGGCCCCGGGAAGCGCACCGTCGCCACTACCGACGCGTCGTCACGCTGCGCGTCCACGTCGCCCGGCGCCACCTGCGTGGTCCACGACACCTCGTGCGTCGCGGGCCTGGGGAGCAGCCAGAACACCGGCACGGCCAACGCCGCCGTCGCGAGCGCCAACTGGACATGGGCCCGCCCGCGCCCCCCCACGCTCGCCGCGATCGGGGTCGCCAGCAGCCACACGAGCCAGGCCAAGCCCACGGTCGCGTCGGGCGTGTGCGCGGCGCACGCGACGAGCAGCAGCGTGCTGATCGCGATCGACGCGCGCTGTCCGTCCTCACCCGACGGCGACAGCCGCTGGTGGAGCAACAGCGCGACCAACGTCACCGTCACCGCGGCGTCCAGCGGCGCCCCCCACAGGCAGGGCAGCGGCGAGGCGAGCACACCCACGACCAGGCCCGCGTCCCACACGGCCCGCGGCGCGCGCGCGCCCAGCGTCGCGCCCCACAGCGCCGGGATCAGCGCCGCTGCGACCACCCACGCGACCGGCCCGCCGCGCACCAGCACCGCGAGCAGCGCCGTGCCCACCACCACCGACGTGGCGCGCGCCGGGGTCATGACGGCAGCTCCGCCAGGATCGACAGCAGCTTGCGCTCCCACTCGTCGCCGGTGCGCGGCGCCCAGGTCCGGCCCTCGGCGCGCAGGCCCACCGGGCGCCGCGCCTCGGTGGCCTGGAGCACGCTGCCCGCGGCGCGCTCGATCTCCACCTCACGCGCGGGGCCACCGCCGGACGGCACGTCGATCCACACGGCGGCATCAGCGTGTCCGCGGCGCACCACGACGTGCGGCTCGCCGGTGCGCGCGGTGGTCGACGCGTGCAGGTCGCGCAGCCGATCGCCGGAGCGGTACGGGCGCAGGTCGTCGATCTCCTCGGGGTCGGTGGTGCGTCGCGCGGTCGAACCGGTCGCGTCCACCGCGGTCGCGCCGCCGACGCGCGGCCTCGGCCACACCCAGACCTCAGCGGGGTCGAGGAACGTGATCGTGCGCTCCACCAGGCCGAATGGGAACGTGGAGCGCACCGTCACCAGGTCGAGCGACACCACCCCGCGCCGCGCAAAGCTCCAGGGCGCACGCGCGCGCACGGGCTGGCCGCTGGGCACCTCCAGCACGTGGGCCCACGCGCCGGGCGCCACGGCGTCTTCGATCCGCAGATCCCACGCGCCGCCTGCGCGCGACACGACGAACTCGCCGGGCTGCGTGTCCTCGGCGAACAGCTCGATCGGCGCGTGGCGCGACACCGTCAGCCCCGCCACGTTGCGCCAGCCCGCCACCTGCTCGACGATCCACAGCGCGATCAAGCCCGCGACGATCAGGTTCACCGCCGCGCCCGCGCCCACCCACGCGACGATCGCCAGCGCCACCGCGAAGGTCGTGACCGCGAGTCCGTCGCGCGTCAGCCGCGCGCGACGATGCACGCGCGTGGGGCTCATCCGGGAGACGCGTGCTCGCGCAGCAGGGCGGCGATCACGTCGGCGCCGTCCTCGCTGGCCCGCGTGACCACGCGATGCCCCAGCACCACCACGCCCAGGTCGCGCACGTCCTCGGGGATCACAAACGCGCGACCACGCACAAGCGCCAGCGCGCGCGCCGCGCGATGCCACGCCGCCGTGCCGCGCGGGGACACGCCGCGCAGCAGCCGGGGGTGAACCCGCGACGCCGCCGCCACCGACAGCATCCAGTCCTCGATGGCGTCGGCCACGCGCACGGCGTCCACCTCACGCGCCGCGTCGAGCACGTGCGAGGCGTCCGTCACGCTCTCCGCCGTCGACGCGCGCTTGGGCGGCGCGCGCAGGATCGCCCGCTCGTCGTCGCGCGTGGGGTAGCCGAGCGACAGGCGGATCAAGAACCGGTCGAGCTGCGACTCAGGCAGCGCGTAGGTGCCGTGGTGGTCGTGCGGGTTCTGCGTCGCGATCACCAAGAAAGGCTGCGGCAGCTGGCGCGTCACGCCGTCCACCGTCACCGAGCCCTCGGCCATGGCCTCGAGCAGCGCCGACTGCGTGCGCGGCGGCGCGCGGTTCACCTCGTCGGCCAGCACCACGTTGGCGAACAAGGGCCCCGGATGGAACGCAGGCTCCACCTGACCCGGCACCAGCACGACCATGCCGGTGAGGTCGCCCGGCAGCAGGTCCGCCGTGCCCTGCACGCGCATGAAGCGGCCGCCGATCGCGCGCGCCAGCGACGCCGCCAGCGTGGTCTTGCCGACGCCAGGTACGTCCTCGAGCAGCACGTGGCCGCCCGCGAACACCGCGGCGATCACCAGCTCCAGCGTGTGATCCGAGCCCCGCCAGCTCTGGGCGATGGACGCGCGCAGCGTCGCGGCCAGCGAGGCCGCGCTCACCGAACGATCCGGGGCGCGCGGCGCAGGCTCACTCCACCGAGCCCGTGTAGGTGCCGGTGGCGTCCAGGAAGTAGGAGCAGCCCGCGGGCACGTCCGGGTCGGTCGAGTTGAGGACGTCGATGCGCTCCTCGCCCACCCAGCCGTCGCCGGCGTCGCACAGGTCGGACAGGCCGACGGTGGCGTCGCCGTGGATCGACCAGCCGATGGCCTGCGTGGTGCCGCCGTTGCCGTCGTCGCGGTTGTCGGTCCAGATGGGCGACTGGTAGGTCAGGTCGCAGCCCTGGAGGGACCCGGTGGCCAGCAGCGAGTCGTCCATGAAGAGGGTGACCGCGGAGCCCTCCACCACCAAGCGGTAGGTGAAGGTCTCCTTGTCGACCACCTTGGGGTCATTGCACTCGTCCGACGTGCTCTCGACGGTGATGTCGAAGTACTCGCCCGGGAGATCCTTGGCCGAGCAGCCCACGAGCCCCAGCAGCAGGGCCGCCGTGCGGGCGCCGGAAGCGCGGTTGGACCAGGGGGAAGAGGCGGCAGAGAAGGGGTGCATGATGCCGTCGGGGACGAGGTTTCGGACGAGCCGCACGCGTTGCGTCCGTCAGGTGGCGTCAATATAGCCCCGGGACTTTCGAGCGCCACGACGCGAGACGTTCCCATGACAGGGAGACCCTCGCCGCCCTCCGTTCGGTGTGTATGTCGGGCGCCCCTACTCCTGGAGACTCTTTTGGCTGAGGAACGTCCCCTGTTCGTCGCGCGGTCCGAGGACCTCGCACAGCTTGATGCCCACTGGGCCGCCGCCCGCGCTGGGCAATCCCGCGTCGTGCGTCTGGTCGCCCCGTTCGGCGGTGGTCGTCGTGCCCTGGTCGCGGAGCTCTTCCGGACCGTGCGGGCCAGCTCGGTCGAGCACCTGCCCTGGCGCGTGTCCTGCACGGACCAGGATGACGGCTTTGGCTGGATCGTGCGCATGTACGGCAGCCTGGTCGGCACCATCACGTCGGATCCGCTGCTCCGCGGCAAGGTGGAGATGATCCTCAACGGTCAGCTCCCCAACGAGACCAAGCGCGTGCAGGGCTGGTTCCAGGCCTTCACCAACTCGCTGCGCGAGGCCAAGGCCGACGCCAAGACGGGCCAGATCCAGCTGCAGATCCCGCAGGACAACCCGCTGATCGCGCTGGTCGAGATCGTCCGCGGCATCTCGCGTAAGCTGCCGGTCATCCTCGAGATGCAGCACCCCTACATGGTGCCGTCGATCATCCCGTCGCAGTTCTTCGAGGCCCTCCTGTCGGAGGCCAAGAACAGCCACCTGCTGGCGATCGTGTTCGACGAGCCTGAGTCCGACGTCCGCCGCGCCTCGCACCCCGCGCCGCTGATCGACCTCTGGGCCCGCCGCGCCGCCGACCTGCACGAGGTCGTCATCGCGCCGTGGGGCGCCGCCGAGGCGGGCGCCTTCCTGGAGAGCAAGGAGCTCAAGGGCAACGCCGCCCGTCTGGCCGAGATCTCCGGCGGTCGCCCCGGCTTCCTGGCCGAGCTCGTCGAGATCCTCGTCGAGGCCGGCACGCTCGACTCCGACCTGGACGGCGTGACGCTCGCGTCGCTCACCCCCAAGACCGTCGACGAGGACGAGCTCGACGTCCCGTCCGGCGCGCCTGAGGAGGGCAAGCCCAAGCACGCCGCCGCCGAGGACGCCGACCGCGTCGCGTTCTTCGCCGCGCTGCTCGGCCAGGCCTTCCCCTCGCAGCTCGTCGCTGAGATGGGCGGCTTTGACCGTGAGTCGATCGACGACCTCATGGACGCCATGCCCGACCTGTTCGAGGAGGTCTCGTTCCAGGAGGACATGCAGACCTGGATCTACCGCTTCAAGCGCGGCTGCTGGCGCGAGGGCATCCTGGCCCTCAACGACACCGCGGACGGCAACCAGCTCGCCCGCAACGTGGCCGTGTTCATGGAGCGCTTCCTCGCCCCCCGCGGCGTGGCCTTCATGACCCGCACCGCCCGCCTGTACGCCGAGCACGGCGCGCCCAACCGCGCGGCCAACATGCGCGCCGTCGCCCTGACGAACGACCAGCCCAACTCCTGGGGCCTGGCCTACGAGATCGTGCGCTACTTCGACGAGGTCCCCTGGACCGACGCGACGCGCCGCACGGTCGCCATGACCCTGCTCGACCACCTCGCCGGCGGCGGTCAGCTCGCCGTCGCGGACCGCGTGCACACCGAGACCACCGAGTGGGCCACGGCGCACGACGACCGCGAGCTGCTCGCGTGGCTGCTCCTCAACGGCGCCAAGCTCGACCTGCGCCGCCAGGACCTGTTCCGCGCCCGCGACCGCGCCCGCGACGCCCTCAAGCTCTTTGAGGTCCTGGGCAACACCGCGCGCATCGCCGAGACGCACGCGCAGCTCGCCGCCATCGCGCTCGCCGACGGCAAGCCGGACGAGGCGCTGCTCGCCGCCGACGCGTCGGTCGCCTCCGCCACCGTCACCGGTGAGGACGGCAAGCCGATCGCCCCCGCGTCCGTCACGGCCCAGGCCGAGATGGTCCGCGGCGTCGTCGCGCGCCGCTCGGGCAAGATCCCCGAGGCCGTCGAGCACTTCAAGACCGCCAACGAGGCCGCTGGCGGCGCCGGTCTGGGGCCCCTCGCCCTGGACGCCGGCCTGTCGCTCGGCGAGGCGCTCCTGGCGTCGCAGCAGCTCGACCAGGGCCGCGACGTGCTCCGTCGCGTGGCCAACGCCACCCGTCAGCTCGGCCAGGGCCAGCGCGAGCGCGCCGCGGTCGACCTGCTCGGCCAGGTCGAGGCGTCGCTGCGCAACTTCCCCGAGGCCCTGCAGCTCGCCCAGCGCGCGCTCCAGCTCTCGCAGCAGCTCAAGATCGAGGCGTCCATCCCGGTCGACCTGTACCGCGTGGGCTCCATCCTGCTCGCGCAGAACCAGGGCGCCCAGGCGCTGCCCCTGCTCCAGCAGGCCGAGCAGCGCGTCGCCAACCAGGCCGGTCACCCGCTCCTGAAGGACCTCTGGTACACCATCGGCCTCGCGGCGCGTCAGGCGGGCCAGCCCTCCACCGCGCGCGAGTTCCTCCAGAAGGCGCTGCAGCCGCTCGGTCAGGCCGGTGAGGCGCGCAAGCTCCTCGCGGCGCTCGACAACCTGGCGGCCGTGGAGGCTGGCGGAGGCAACGTCGAGAAGGCCAAGAAGATCCTCGAGGACGCCGTCCGCATCGCGGGCGAGGCCAACCTCAAGGACGAGAAGCACGCGCTCGAGAAGCGGCTGCAGGGCATCAGCGGCTGAGTCGCGCCGGGTCGCCTCGCGACTCGGTCGCCGGCGACTACGCGCGTCCCCAGGCGGGCGCGCGCGCGCGCGGGTTCCGGACGACCGGGGCCCGAGCGCCTCCAGAAAGCGAAGAAGGCGGGCGCCGTGAGGCCCCGCCTTCTGTCGTTTGGCGCCCGGCGAGCCGGACCCTCGGCGACTACAGCTTGGGGGTGATCGTGGAGAAGTCGAGGCCGACAGCCATCTCAACCACGGTCATGTTCTCGTTGAGCAGCATGAAGGTGGGCCAGGCGCCGGTCACGCGGACCACGTAGTCCTCGGCGGACTTGGGGCCCGAGCCGCCGGGGCCGGCGGTGTCCGCGAGCACGGCGATCTCCTTGGTGGGGTAGGCCTGGTGCCACTGCTTGGCGGTCTTGACCGTGGCGGCCGAGCCGTTGTTCTGCTCGGGGAGGACCGTGACCCACAGCAGGTCGCCGGACTCGACGCCGTCGCGCAGCGGCATCAGCGACTGCGTGAACGCGGCGTCGCCCATGACCTCGTCATCGCCGTCCATGAAGGCGGCCATGGCCTGGCAGGGCGGGCACCACTGCGCGGACACGTCGATGATGATCTTCTTGCCCTGGGCCGAGTAGTCGTAGAGGTCGACCTCGTCGCCGAAGTTGTCGGTGAAGCGCCAGCGCGGGAAGCGCTTGCCGATGCCCACATCGGACCCGGGCTTGCCGTTGGCCTCGACGCCGTCCTTGACCGCGACCTCCTGCATGGGCCAGCCGCCCTTGTAGCCGTCGGACTTCTCGTCGAGCGGGTCGAAGCCGTAGAGGACCTCGTCGCCGTCGCTCATGCCGTCCTTGTCGGTGTCGGCGAGCAGGGGGTCCGTGCTGGAGTCGGCCTCCTTGGCGTCGTCGATGCCGTCGCCGTCCGTGTCGGCCAGCTTGGGATCGGTGCCGAGCGCCTTCTCAGCGGCGGCGTCGAGGCCGTCGCCGTCCGCGTCGGAGTTGCAGGCGACGGTGAGAGCGGCGACGACCAACCAAGCTACGCGCATGTGGGCTCCAACGGGGAAGGGGGCCGAACGTCCCGGCCGGGACAATGCCGCCCATCCTAGCCGCTTTTCACCCGTAAAGGAACCCGTCCCTACGGAATTGTTACGATCGGACCACGCGGACGGCGTGCTTCTTGCCCACGCGGACCACGATCCCCGATGCATCCACCTGTTCCGAGCGGAGCACGGCGTCTGGATCGGAGACCTTGTCGTTGCCGACGCGCACCGCGCCGCCCTGGATCAGGCGGCGGCCCTCGGAGCGGCTCTTGGCGATGCCCGAGTCGGCGAGGATCGCGAAGATCGGCATCCCAAGCTGCAACGCGTCCTCGGCCACCGAGAAGGTGGGCAGGTCGTCGGTGGCCGCACCCGCCACCATGGCCACGGCGGCGTCGCGCGCCTCGTTCGCGGCGGCCTCGCCGTGCAGCAGCGCGGTGATCTCCCAGGCGAGCACGCCCTTGGCCAGCCGGATGTCGGCGCCCTGCAGCTGCTCCAGCTCGGCGATGCGCTCGGCGGACAGGAAGGTGTAGAGCTTGAGGAAGCGCACCACGTCACGGTCGTCGGTGTTCACCCAGTACTGGAAGAAGTCGAACGGCGACATGCGGTTGGCGTCGATCCACACGGCGCCCGCGTGGGTCTTGCCCATCTTCTGGCCGCTGGACGTCAGCAGCAGCGGCTGGGTCAGCGCAAACGCCTGCGAGGCCTGCTTGCGGCGGATGAGGTCCACGCCGGCGAGGATGTTGCCCCACTGGTCGTCGCCGCCGATCTGCAGCGTGCAGCCGTACTTCTGGTTGAGCACCAGGAAGTCGTAGGCCTGAAGCAGCTGGTAGTTGAACTCCAGGAAGGACAGGCCCTTCTCCATGCGCTGCCGGTAGCCTTCCGCGGTGAGCATCTTGTTCACCGAGAAGCACGACCCGATCTCGCGGAGGAAGTCGATGTAGCCAAGCCCCAGCAGCCAGTCGGCGTTGTTCACCATCAGGCCGCGGTCGGGCGAGGAGAAGTCCAGGAAGCGCGAGAGCTGGCGCTGCTGGGCCTCCAGGTTGCCCTGGATGACCTCTGGCGTGAGCAGCATACGCGCCTCGGTCTTGCCGGACGGATCGCCGACCATGCCGGTGCCGCCGCCGACCACGGCGACCACGCGGTGCCCGGCGCGCTGCAGGTGCGCGAGCACGAGCGCGGGCACCATGTTGCCCACGTGCAGCGACGAAGCGGTGGGATCAAAGCCGCAGTAGACCGTGACAGGGCCCTTGTCCATGGCTTCGCGGAGCGCGGCCAGGTCAGAGCACTGCTTGATGAAACCACGCCATTCAAGCTCGTCGAGGACGTGCATTGCGCCTCCGGGGCCGCCCCCGTACATTCACCGCGCGACCGTCGCAACGTGGGGGGCGGATCGATGTGGGACGAGGACGAAGCGGAGCCGCTCGCCGACGAGCCCCGCGTCCGTGATCTGGTGAAGGCCGGGACGCTGCCCACGCGCGGCGTCCTGGGCGAGCCGATGTGGAATCGGCTGGCCCAGCCGCGCCTGGCCTGGCGCCCGGTTGGCTGCTCCAAGCGCCTGTGGATGCGCGTCGCGGGCGAGGACCCGTTCGTCGGCCCCGAGCGCGCCGTGATCACCCGCCGCACCGTCTACGCCGATGGCCGCTTCGTCCGGATCGACCGCGCCGCCGCCGAGACCGCGCCCCGCAAGGTGGAGCGCGGCGACGGCAACAAGGGCGAGTCGCTCATCCCCGAGGGCTTCCGCTCGCTGCCCGCCGCCAAGTCCGGGCCGCCTCCCGCGCCCAAGCCTGCGGCCAAGCCTCGCCCCGCCGCGCCCCCCACCCCGCCGCCGCCGGAGCGGGTCTACAGCCCGAGCGGGCGCATGCGGGGCACCGTGCGGCGCACGCCCGCGGGGCTGGGCTCGTCCCCGCCGACGCCGCTCACCGAGGGCGCGTCCGCGCCAACGCCGAGCGCGCCGCCGGCCCCGGTCGCGCCCCCACCAGCCGCCCTCCCCCCGGTCGTCGCCCCGCCCGCCGACGACGCGCCGACCACGCCGCGCCCGCCATCCGGCGAGACGCCCGACGATGTGATGGCCGCGCCCAAAGAGGGCCGCGCGAGGCTCAAGCCGCGGCGCTAGTCGACGCGCTGTGCCGATCGACTCGCGGTGCTGATCGCCAACGTGCCGGTCGCCCGCCCCTGCGCCTAGGTCGCCGCGACCACGCAGTTACGACCGCGCCCCTTGGCCGCGTACAGGGCTTGGTCCGCCCGCCGCAGCGCCTCGTCGATGTCCAGCGACGGCGGCGCGAGCGACGCCACGCCCACACTGACGGTCAGCAAGACGTCGCCCACCCGCGTCCGGAACGGCGCCTCGGAGACGCGAGCGCGAACATGCTCGGCGGGGATCAAGGCGGGGCCGATGTCCGTCTCGAACAGCGCGACGCAGAACTCTTCGCCGCCCCAGCGAGCGACCGGGTCGATCGTGCGCACCGACGAGCGCAGGCGGACGCCCAGCTCGACCAGCACCTCGTCGCCGACGTCGTGTCCGTAGCGATCGTTGACGGTCTTGAAGTGGTCGACGTCGATCAGCAGCAGCGAGAGCGGCCGGTACCGACGGGACAGGCGGTGCACCTCGCGCTCGAGCAGCTCGCGCATGTGACGCCGGTTGGACAGGCGGGTCAGCGGGTCGGTCTGCGACACGCGGAGCAGTTCGGCCTGGAGCTCGCGCTGGCGGGCCAGGGCGGCGCGCAGCTCGTGGTTGACCTGGTGGAGCTCGTCGCTGCGGCGGCGCTCGAACTCGACCTCGCGGCGGGCGGACTCGGCGTGGGCGCGGCGCTCGGTCGCGCGCACCCTGTCCTCCACCGCGGTCTCGACCACGCGCTTCTGGGTGGCGAGGTGCTCGCGCAGGTGGCTGAGCGCGAGCGCGGGCTCGCCTAGGCGCTCACACACCACCGACAGCGACTCCAGCGCCATGGAGAGGGTGGTGCCGAACCCGCCGGCGCGGCCCTCGTCCGCCGCCTCGCTGAGCAGCCCGTGCGCGTCCTCCAGCCGGTCGGCCCGCAGGAAGTACTGCCCCAACAGGTAGTGGTGGCGGCAGATCTGGTAGCGGTTCCCAAGCTCCGCGAGGATGACGTTGCTCGCGGCGTAGGACGCGCGACCGTTCTCCCAGTCGCCGCGCTCGCAGTACACGCCGCCCTCACCACCCAGGCACAGCGCCTCCACGACGCGCATGCCGTAGCGCTCGGCGAGCGCGCGGGCGGTGCGGTAGTGCAACTCCGCCTCGTCGAGCTGGCGGAGCCGGGACAGCGCGCCGCCCAGGTTGCAGTGCGACATGGCGCGACCGTACGGGTCGTCGAAGTGCTCGTGGAGCGCCAGCGCCTCGCGCGTGTACGACGCGTACTGGTGCGGGTCGTCCCGGTCGCCGAACACAAAGCCCAGGTTGCCCAGGTTCTGGGCTTCAGCGCGGAGGTCGCCGCGGGCGCGCGCCAACTCCACGCCCTCTTGCAGCAGCTCGATCGCGCGCACCGGCTCCCCGCTCTGGGACAGCCCCCGCGCGAGCTCCGAGACCGTGAGGAGCAGCAACTGCGACAGGCCCAGGTCGCGACACCGGCGCTCTGCGCTGAGCAGGCGTGGGAGGGCGGACTCGAGGTCTGTGGTACGCAGCTGCGCGACGGCCGCGAGGACCTCGGCCGCGAGCCAGCGCGCGGGGGGGGGCGCCTGCCCCGCCAGGAGGCGTAGGTGCGCGTCGGCGAGCGCGCCCACCGCCGCTGGGTCGACGCGCACCCCGGCGAATTGCGCATCCAAAGCAAGCTCTTCCAGGCAGGCGGTCGGTTGCCCAGGCGTGACCCCGACCGCGCCAGGCGCGCGCGCGCGGCACGCCGCCTCGTACTCGCCGAACACGGCCGCCACTGTGGGGTGGGTCGCCGCGATCTGCGCCAGCAGCTCCACCCAGGGCGCCGCAAGCGGAGCACAGTCCGCCTCGTGGATCGCGCACGGCGGGTTCGTGGTAGTCACGAGAATGGGTTCCTCCCCAGGAACAAGAACCCGTAGCGCTGCACTAGGGGTGACGCCGTACGGACCGTCCCTCACGGGTTGGACTGTACAAGGGCCCCCTATCGGACAAGCCGACGCACCCTTCCAGGGACGTTCGATCCATGGACACGGATCCAACGACCCGCGCCGCGGCCGCGCAGACCGTCAGGGCCCGGTCGTCGGGTCGCAGTCCTCGTCGACGCCGTTGCCCGGGACCTCGAACATCTGCGGGCCGATGTCGGCGTCGGCGTCGTTGCAGTCCTTGTAGGGCTCGGCCGCCGCCTCGGTGAAGCCGTCGCCGTCGTCGTCGCCGTAGATGGTGTTCTCGTCCACGCTGCGGTTGCAGTTGTTGTCGATGCGGTCCGGCACCTCCACCTCGCCCGGGTTCACGATGGCGCCCGGGAAAGGGTTCGACGAATCAGTCGGGTCGACGCTGTCGTCGCAGTCGCCGGTGGCGGTGCCGTAGGTGCAGCCCGACGTGCCGGCCAGACCCTCGCAGTAGCTGTCGCCGTCGTCGTCGTAGAGCACGGTGCCCTCGTCGATCAGCCCGTCGCAGTCGTTGTCCTTGGCGTCCGCGACCTCGCGGTTGCCCGGGTAGCGCGCGGGGTCGATCGGGTCGCAGTCGTCGGCGGCCTCGGTGTAGCCGTCGCCGTCCAGGTCCTCGGTGCCGCCGTCCACGGTGCCGTCGCAGTCGTTGTCGATGCCGTCGAAGCACAGCGGGTCGGAGCTCGGGCAGATCTCGGTCACGCCGGGGTTGACCGCGGCGTCGCCGTCGTTGCAGTCGCCGGGCTCCGCCAAGCCATTGCAGGTCGACGGGTGCTCGCAGTAGCCGTCGCCGTCGTCGTCGTAGCCGCGGGTGGTGTCGTCGATCAGCAAGTTGCAGTCGTTGTCCTTGCCGTCGGCGATCTCCTGCGCGCCCGGCTTGACCAGCACGTCGTTGTCGTCGCAGTCGCCGGCGCAGCTGGTGATGCCGTCCTCGTCGCGGTCGTAGGCCGTGCCCGAGCCGCCCTGGCCGTTGCAGTCGTTGGCGAGCAGACGGACCTCCTGCGCCACCTGGCCGCCCACCTGCACCACGAGCTTGGCCAGCATGGCCCGCACGATGATCGGCCGGTAGGTGATCTCCAGCTGCTCGGACGAGTTGGGCTGGACGGTGTGCGGGAAGAGCGTGACCTTGCCCAGCTCAGACGTGGTGGTCTGACCGTCCTCCGCGCTGAACAGGAAGTCGTCGATCACCAGATCGAGGTCGCTCTTGTTCTGCACGGTGACGAGCGCATGCCCCGTCTCGCCGGCGTCCACGGTCCCAAAGTCGATCGAGTACGGGTAGATCGCGAACTCGGGCACGTCGGCGCGGGCGCGGACCTGCAGCTCGACGTTGGTGCTGGTGGCCTGACCGTTGGCCACGCCCAGGGTGACCAGCGCCGTGTGGTAGCCCGCGACGCGCGGGTAGTAGATCAGCGGGACCTCGGCGCTGCCGTCACGCGGGACGGTGATGGTGGTTGTGGTCGACGACCCGGCGTCCGTGTCGCCCGCGTCGGTGTCGCCCACCGCCACGTCGGACGCGAAGAAGTACGTGCCGTCCTGGTTGCTGACGTTGACGGTGGTGACCTTGCAGTCCGCGAAGGCGGCGCTGACCTTGACCGTGACCGCAGTGGCCACGCCCACGGCGGCGGTCGGGAAGGTGACGACCTCGTTCTCGACGCTCAGAATGCAGCGCTGCTCCACGCCGCCGATGGTGTCCTGACACCCCGCCAGCAACGAGACCGCCGCAAACGCCCACGCACCCAACTGAACCGGCTTCATGGCCCAAACTCCGAGTCGCCTCACTCTACCGCGGGTGACGCCCACCTCGCAGCAATTCCGTCTAGGGTTTCCCACGATCCCCGGGGGAAGGCGACCTCCCCCCCGGGATCGACCGCTGGATCCGGCCAGACGACCACACCCCGAGGCGCGCGGCGCCCCTTCGACCGGCTTGGGGCGGGCCACGTCGAGCCCACGTCCGGCCTGCGACAGCGCGCCCACCGCCCCACGCCCGAGGTTAGGGCTGCGCGTCCACACCCCAGTCCCCGTCGGAGGATCCGTGAAGCTGTCCATGCGCCACCCGTTCTCGTGCACCCCGGAAGCGTACTGGAAGTCCTACTGGGACCCTGGCTTTGACGCAGAGCTGCAGCGTGTGTCGGGCATCCAGCGCGAGGTCCTGTCCGAGGAGCAGGAGGGCGCCCTGCGCGTTCGCCGCCAGCGCTTCACCTCCAACATCGTCCTGCCCGCGGCCGTGTCCAGCGTGCTCGGCACCAACAAGGTCCAGTACGAGCAGAAGAGCCAGATCGACGACGCCAAGATGACGATCCGCTGGGAGGTCGTCCCGCCCGTGCTGCCCGACAAGATCAAGGCGTCGGGCGTCATGCGCGTCGAGGCCACGCCCGAGGGCTGCGTGCAGATCCTGGAAGGCGACGTCACCTGCGCCATCTTCATGGTCGGCAGCAAGGTGGAGTCCGCCGTGGCCGACACGCTCGCCAAGGCCCAGGACGGCACCGCGGCGCTGCGCCGCAAGTGGCTCGCCCAGCAGGCCAGCTAAGCGCGACTCGGGCGTCTGGTTGGGCGTGCCCCGGGGCCGCCGCGCCGCTCGCTAGGCCCGACGCCGCCGCGCCGCCAGCAGCCCCAGCAGCCCGATCCAGCCCATGGACACGGGCGCCTGGGCGCAGCCGCCACCGCCGCCGCCCGCGTGGTCCGGCTTGCCGTCGCCGTCCAGGTCGGCGTTGGGCAGGAGCGCGTGGATCCCGTCCGCGGTCACCCAGCCGGCCTCCTCGTCGTCGAAGGCGCAGTCGCCAAACCCGTAGGCGCCCTCCTCGGGGAAGCGGTCCGCGCCGGACGCGAACCAGTACAGGTGGCAGCCCGCGTCGAGCGGCAGCTCGATCTGGTAGACACCGCCGCTGTCGCCGACGCGCGCCTCGTCCATGTCGTGCGCCTCGCCGTCCAGCACGGCCACCACCGGCTCGGTCGGGCTCCAGGCGTCCACCGCCAGGGTGACGGTGCCTGAGGGGCTGTCCTCCAGGTGCACGCCCATGTTCAGTGTGCGCGTGGTGACGCTGCGGCCGCCAAAGTCCTGGGTCCAGAACACGTCGGCCTGGCCCACGCCCAGCTCGACGAACTCCGACGCCATGATGTTCGACCGGTGGCCCTCGGAGCACATCCAGCCCATCACCACCGAGAACGGAGAGGTGAAGCCAAACGCCACGTTCTCGCCCAAGGCGGTGCCCGGGTAGTAGGGCTTGACCCGCTTGGCGAACGACGTGCCGTCCGAGCTGTTGTGCGAGAGCGAGCTGCCCTTGCCGCCGCCGTCCTTGGCGTCGGTGGCGCTCATGTCCTCGCTGTGCTGCCGCGCGATGTCCGCGAGGCCGTCATGCCAGGCCAGCGGCGCGTGCGGCTTCTTCTGCTCGGCGGTGAAGCTGGCGTCGTCAAAGCAGCTGCCGCCGCCGTACCCGTAGTCGTCCGCGTAGGCGCGGGGCGCGATGCGCACGCCGTTGGTCCACAGGTGGGCCTCACGCTCACCCCGGCTGGGGTGGCCGTCCACCGCGTCGCCGTACCCCGCAAACGCCGACACGATGAGCAAGACCCACATCTCGATCGCTCCCGGCAGGATGACCCACACCCGTCAAATGCCGTGGATTTTCGGCAGCCGCACCCAAGGTGCGCCGTGTTTGCAGCGGATTCACCGCGACAGACAGTCCCCCGTACGGCCCCGCCGACGCCGCGCGTGCTAGCGGGCAGGTCCAAACCGAGGGTCGGATGAGCGGCTTCACGATCACACGCCGGGTCGCCTTCTCCGAGACGGACGCCGCGGGCCTGATGCACTTCACCCGCTACTTCGTGTGGATGGAGGACACCGAGCACGCCCTCCTCCGCTCGCTCGGCGAGTCGGTGCACACCACCGACGAGGAAGGCCAGCGCCTGTTCCCGCGCGTGGCCGTGCACGCCGAGTACGCGAGCCCCCTGCACTTCGAGGACCTGGTCGACGTCACGATCTCCGTCCGCAAGCGCAGCACGCGCTCGATCACCTACGCGTTTCGCTTCCAGCGCCAGGGCGACGACAAGCCCTGCGCCACCGGCCACGTCGTCGCCGTCTGCTCGCGCAGCGTCGACGGCAAGGTCAGCGCCGCCCCCATCCCCGCGCGCTTCGCCGCCGCCCTCGACGCCCTGTTGGAGACGCCATGATCCCCACCCTCCTGCTGTCCTCCCTGGTGTCTGCGTGGGCGGCTGACGCGCCGGGCGTCGCCGCGCCGCCGCACCGCTGGGACATCACCGACGTACGCGTGGACGTGACGGTCGACCCCGCCGCGCACACGGTGAACGGCCAGGTCTGGCACACCATCGCGCCGCTCGGCGTGCCCAGCGACACGCTGCGCCTGCACCAGGTCGCGCTGCACATCACCGGCGTCGACGTCGACGGCGTCGCCATCCCATCGTGGCGAACGCTACCCGACGCGATCGACATCCCCGTCACGCCCGGCGTCGGACACGTCGTCCACCTGACCTGGGAGAGCGCCCCGCAGGTCGGCGCGCACTTCCGCGGCCGCGACAGCTCGCGCGGCGTCGTGGAGGCGTGGTCGCAGGGCGAGGACGAGGA